>CAYYEN010000236.1:0-5447 GCA_964470795.1 uncultured Spirochaetaceae bacterium
AGCTTAGATATGCATGCAACTGTTACCAAAAAAATGGTCGAATATGCTGATGCGTTTGTGGGGTATAAAACCGCGCCTCATGTGGATGAATATGAAACAGGAGTACATGCTGCTAAGATTACCATTGATATCTTAGAAAAAGGGATTATTCCTCAGATGAGTGCAGTCCATGTACCTTTTATTGTGGCTGGAGAACAATCTGAAACTTCTGTAGAACCGATGAAGAGTTTGATGAGCTACCTTAAAACGGTAGAAGAACAACCTAAAGTATTAGCAGCTTCCATTCTTTTAGGCTTTCCTTGGGCTGATACGGAAGAAAATGGAGTTACAGCCTTAGTCGTAACAGAAAGTGATAAAACGCTCGCAGATAAATTGAGTATGCAAGTTGCAAAGGAATTCTGGTCGAAACATGAAAGCTTTGGCTTTTATAACGAGACTAGAACAAGTGAAGATTCTATTGAGGAAACTTATAAGTTATTACAAGAGGGGGTATCTCCTATTGTAATTAGTGATAGTGGTGATAATCCTACTGCTGGCTCTTCTCAGGATGTTACTAACTTCTTGAAGTTAATAATTGAAGATAAGAGATTGTGCAATCTTAAACCACAGCTTTGTTATCAAGCCTTTTACGATCCAGAAGTTTGTAGTTTAGCTTTCCAAGCAGGGCTTGATAGCAAGATAAAAACTACTCTTGGCGCTAAGTTTGATACTAAAAAGAGCTCACCTATAGCAATTGAGGCTACTGTTAAAGCGCTTTGTCCTAAGTTTGAAAAAGAGAATGATACTCAAGTGGTACTTCTGGAATTTGATGGACTTGATGTACTAGTTACCAGTAAACATGTAGGTTGTTATGACCCTGATATGTTAAGAGCAGTTGGTATAAAGCCAGAAGAGCGTAAGGTTATTATAGTCAAGCTTGGTTATTTAGAGCCAGAAATACGCGCTATTTCAAAGCATTCAATGATGGCTTTAACTACTGGATCTTCTGATGAACTCTTTACTCGCTTACCTTATAGGAAGATGAAAAGACCGGTTTATCCAATTGACGGCGACTTTGAACCTACCTTATATTACTTGTAGGAAGGTTTTGCGATGAATAAAAAAGTGCGCAAGGTTTTGTTAGTCATTTGTCTTATCTTGCTTTTTGCAGTTCTTGTAGTTGGTGGCTACGTGTTATATGTAGTTTTACAATATGATAGAATCCCAGATAATACTTCGTTAAGTATTGAGGGGGAAGCCTTAGATAAAACTTTGTCACTTGGAGATAAATATTCAATAGCGACATATAATATTGGTTTTGGTGCCTATTTACCCGATTATAGCTTCTTTATGGATTTTGGAGTAATGAAAGATGGTACTCCTGTTGGTGGAAAGTATGGTAAAGCCAAGAGTAAAGAGGGTGTTTTAATGTCAACAGAGGGGGTTATCTCCTCTGTTAAGGCTTTAAACCCAGATTTCGCCTTCTTCCAAGAGGTCGATGAAGAGAGTAGCAGAGCTTATAAGGTAGACCAGAGGGCAGCAATTTCTTCAGCTTTCTCAGATTTTAACAAGACCTTTTCGATAAACTTCCATTCAGCTTACCTTGTCTATCCGCTAACCGACCCCCATGGAAAAACACTTGCAGGTCTTGTAACGCTTGCACGTTATAAGATGAATAATGCCATTCGCTTTAGCTTTCCTGTAGACAATTCCTTTCCAACCCGTTTCTTTGATTTAGACCGTTGCTTTGCTGCTCATTATGTAGCTGTAGAGAATGGTAAATCTTTAGTCTTAGTAAATTGCCACATGTCTGCCTATGATGAGGGTGGCTTAATTAGACGTAAACAGCTAGAAATGCTCAATAACTTCATAACCGAGGAATTTAATAAAGGCAACTACGTAATTGTTGGTGGTGATTTTAATCATGCTCTAGGTCCTGAAGTTGCAAATATCTTCCCAACCGAACAACAATTCCCAGAATGGGTAAATATTTTAGATACTTCAGATTTAGCTGAAGGTTTTAGCATTGTTAGAAGTGATAACTATACAGAAGTTCCAACTTGCAGAGGAGCAGACATTCCTTATGAGAAGGGTGTCAACTTTACAACTATTATCGATGGTTTTATAGTTTCAGATAATATTGAAGCTCATAGTACTAATATAAACAATGAATTTGCCTATAGTGACCACATGCCAGTACTTATGGAATTTAGTTTAAAGTAAAATATTAAAAAATAATTTTCCAAGATTTCTTCTTGTACTCATTGTAACATATTGTAATATAGGTAAATAGTAGTGAAAAAAAGAATAAAAAAATAATTGTTGTCAAGTTGGAATAGTCGTGTAATAATAATACTCGGTCGTTCGTAGATATGATTTTTTCCAGCATTCTGCTGAGCAACCGCACCCTATAACTAGGGTAAGGAAGGAGGTTGCCGCTTGGATCAGTTTTCAGGCGGTTTTTTTATCTCTAAATTAATACGATAAATATCCAAGCGAACATAAGAGTTGTCGAGAATAAAAGTATTTGTCTAGTGCTAGATAAATTGCACCTTGAACAGAACCCTTTTCTTTAAAGTTACCTCTATATAAAGGAGTAGTGCTTAGATGATTAGGAAGCGCTAACTGACAAGTTTCCTTTAAGAGGGAAAAATAGCTATCTGGAAGGGAAGATATACCTCCTCCCATAATTACAGCCTTCGCTCCAGTTGCACAAATACTTAATGCTAAGGCTTTACCAAGTTTATCAATACCAATCTTAATTATTTCTTCTCCACCTGGTGTTTGTAATAACTGTTTAACTGTATAAGGAGTTCCTAGTTTATTTAAGGACTGGTTTTTATATCCCCAGCCAGAGGCAAGAGTATCGAGACACCCAATACTTCCACAGTGGCAAAGTCCTTGGGCAATAACATTTATATGTGCAAACTCCATATTTTCAAGGGTTTCAGTTTTAGTTATAAAGGCTGACGAGAGAAATTCTCCCCAGTTAACAAATAAAAAGGAGGCGAGAGATTGTTTAAAGAACATCTTTTCAGCTTTCACTTCCGCTTGTAACTGCGTGGTTAATGTTATTGGAATTGTTAAGCCTAACTCATTTAATTTAGCTCTTAAGGGATATGGGTCATTTATAAATTGGCGTGCTTTTAAAATCTGACCAGTTTTATTATCAACCTCTCCATCAACTGTAATACATAAAGCTAGTAATTCTTTGTTATTAGTTTTAACTATTCGTTTTAAAGTAGTAATAATTTGATAAGCTAGGTCGGTATTCTTCTCTAAAGGAAGGCGCTCATATCTAATAACTGAGCCGGTTAAATCTGCTATTGCAAAGCGTAGCACACTAAACCCTAAATCAACCGCAATAACATAGGCTCTTTGGGAGTCGAGCTTTAAAATAGTGCCAGGCCTTCCACCATCTTTAGAAGAAGCAGTTTTGTCTCCTTCTGTTATCAAACCTTCTTTTAAGAGCGTGTTAGCAATTTCTGAAATTGAAATCTTATTTAGTACAAGACGACGTGATAAATCTGCTCTGGTAAGAGGACCTTCTTCAAGCAGTACATTGAGCATTCTTAAGCGATTAATCTTTCTAGCATTATTAGGGTTTGAAAATTCCATAGCTTTACTATATTTGATATTTATAACTTTTGGAATTGTGATAGCAATTTTGTTCACAAAAAATACACCATATTTTAATAAAAATCACACTTATTGTGAATTATTCTTAAGTTACATTAAGTTGGTATTTTGAGAATACAAATAGAGGTCTTATGAAGAAGAATTTACAAAGGTTAGTTTTGGATGTGTTTATGTTATTGGCAATTGCATTATTTTTTAAAAAGAATGTATTGACGCTCTCTTATCATGAAATTGCGGGTCTTGCAATAATATTGTTATTTGTTCTCCACTTAATAATAAATCGTAAGTGGATAGTAACCGTTACTAAGAAGTTTTTTGACAAAAGTGTTAAGACTCGAACTAAAGTCGGCTACGTTGTAGATTTTCTACTTCTTGTCTGCTTCATCATAATACTAGTAACTGGTATAATGATTTCAAAGATTGTGTTCCATTTTGAGGCTCCCAATAGTGCAAAACTACTTCACTTTATGTGCTCAGCCTTAGTGTTAATTTTAATGGGCGTACACCTTGGGCTCCATTGGCCGTTCTTTAAAAACTACCTCAAAAAATGGTTTAGCTTCTTAGGAAAAGCGAAAAATGTAATAGGTGTAATTATCCTTATTGCAGTAGTAGGTTTTGGTGGCTACAGTCTATATAACTCCTCCGTTTTACGTTGGTTGAGTCTTCCTTTCCAAGCTGGAACAGCACCTGGGCAAGGTTCAGACCATGCGCCAGGACAGGGCCCAGGTCAGGGACAAGGTTTTGGTAACGGAAGTGGTCAGGGAAAAGGACAACAAGTTTCAATTACCTTCTCCTCTATTGTAAGTACTTTACTCTCATATCTTACAATAATGTTACTATTTGCAACACTTACCGTATTAATCGATAAAGCAATAGTGTACTTAAATCATAAAAAAAGAGTAAAGCTAGAATAGCATTATAAGAAAAAAGGGCATCTAAAAGGATGCTCTTTTACATTATTGGGATAAAAAACCTCTCTTAGAGAATTCTATATTGTCGATTTATCTTTCTTTTAGTATTTTAAACTGTGTATCAAATATTAAATTTATATTTTTGAGAGGGTATATATGAAAAAAAGACAATTTAAAACAGAAGTAAGTGATCTTCTACATTTAATTATCCATTCGCTTTATTCAAATCGTGAGATCTTCTTACGAGAATTGGTTTCAAATGCATCAGATGCAATTGATAAGTTAAAATATTTAACTTTAACAGATAAAGACTTAAAAGATTTATCTTTTGAACCTCGTATCGATATCTCTTTTGATGAAAAGAAAAAGACTTTAACAATTAGTGATAATGGTCTTGGTATGAATGAAGAGGACTTAAATAACAACTTAGGTACAATTGCTTCCTCTGGCACAAAGAAATTCTTAGCTAACTTAAGCGAAGAGGCTAAAAAAGATTCTAACTTAATTGGTCAATTTGGTGTTGGTTTCTATTCCGCTTTTATGGTTGCTAAAAAGGTTGAAGTAATTTCTAGAAAAGCTGGTGAAGATGCTGCTTATAAATGGGTTAGTACCGGTGAAGAAGACTATGCGGTAGATACTGCAAAGAGAGATTGCCATGGTTCAACTATCATTCTTTATCTTAATGAAGATGGGGAGGAGTATTTAAACCGCTGGCAGATTCAAGAATTAATTAAGAAGTATTCTGACCACGTTGCATATCCTATTTACCTTGAATATGACCAACAGAGTCCTGATGGTGATAAGAAAGATGACAAGCGACAATAATACAATAAGTCGGATTGAAATAATGGCTTAAAATGTAAATTTGCTTTTTCAATTTTTTAAAAAATGTATATAATTAAAAGAGGTACAAACCGG
>CAYYEN010000237.1:0-5436 GCA_964470795.1 uncultured Spirochaetaceae bacterium
ATTCCTTACGCTTCACGAGTTTCTTTGTTCCAACTCTTATAACAAAAGGACAATTTGGAGCCCTTAAGAGTTTGTCCAGACGGTTCTGCCCTATGTTACTTAACGCTGCCGCTTCAGGTATAGTAAGGACTATCTTCTCTGACACTCTCACCAACGGTTTATTCTCATTATTCTCATTAATTTTATTCATATATATCTTTAGAATCCTTTCTTTTATTAGCCATGAATGTAAACTCCTAAAGATATTCAGTTGTTTCGTTTCAACGTCTGGTTAATCCAGTGTATTTATCTTTAAATACCGGCATACAGATCCTACTCAAATCACCACCCGTATAATTCGGATTCTTCCAATCAACAAGGTCATAAGTAGCAATGAGTGGTTCCGGTGTATCTGACATAGCCTTTGTTACTCTGACCTGATTGCGACCGGTGTACTGCCAATTCGGATCCTCACCCACAATGTCTGCGAGTTCGTCCATAAAACCACGTTTTCCCTTGATATGACAGCTAGGGATATTTTTCTTAATCCACGATTTAAATAATTCATAGAGAAACTCTGTCGGAAGCAAATCCCATACGAATTGATCATGCAACTCAGTCCAGAATTGTCTGACCGGGTCGTTCATTTCTCTTTGATCCATAAGCGCTTCCTTACATGCTTGAGGTTCTGAAAAATCATAAAAATTCATGTTGAGAGCCTTGAATAAAACGTATTCAAGCACTTCTTTTCTTGAAATATAATCCGTCCTGATGTATTTCCGTTCTGCGCCTGTAAAACTCTTGCTAAAAGGAACAATCAATTCTCTTCTGGCCATAGAACCCGTCTTATCCTTAAAGCGCAGGATTTCATTTACACATTCAATAATCAGTCCTCTGAACCTGTAGTTCTTCGGATCTACGTGCTTTATGTTGATAATTACCGGATCATGTGTAACACACCGTTTAAACTGATCGGCATTATCCAGAACAAGCCCAACAGGATTCTCATCTCCTAGTACTACAGATGCCTCAATAAGTGATGTAAGCATGAAATCTTTGCTAAAGTCTTCTACTGATAATGCGCAACAATTGCTCTCTCCCCATAAATTACGGATTAATTCTAAAAGTGTACCTTTTCCATTATTTCCTTGCCGGCTGTAGAAGAATACAGCTTTGTTGAACGGTACGTTTGGACGTACACTGGCAGAAATGACCTCCCACAGTACTTCCGCAATCTCTGGATTGTCAGCCACTTCTACCAACCAGCTGTCAAAATCCCAATCAGTTCCGTCATCGGAATTGTGAATGTGAACATTAACCGCATTAGGGTTGTAATTTACTTTCAGCTTAGCTGTAAAAACATAATCCGGCGAAAACGGAATCAAGACCTTTCTCTGGAAATCAAAGATTCCATTTCGAACTGCTATCAGATCACAATTGGAGTTCCGCTTTTTTACAGGTGCATGAACTTTCAAATAATTAATAACCTCTTTTTGATCATACATTTTAGCAGAAAAAGCATACTGGTTAATCAATCTCTTGATTGCTGTATCTGATACGTCGGAGTGATAGAGTCCCTCTTCCTTACCGTAATCCATATATACGGCAAGAAGTGTTGATCTTTCACTTGCGTCGTCAGTATCGTCCAGCGAGAGATTAACTACATTATGGTTCCTGATCAGACATTCCCCGATCTGTACGAACGAAAGACGTTGCAATGTGTTTTTCTTCTTATCACTACTCATGGTACTTATTGACCGATTGGTTGCTGCAAGCAACTCATGAGCAATTGTTTTGATGTCCTTCAATCCGGCTGATACTGCTATATCTAAGTATTCTTTAGTCAATTCAGCGAGCAACTGGTCATACGTTACCGAATTAAGGTAACCGAGGTCAACATATTTCGGTGACAATTGACCGATTACTCCGCCTGTGGTAGAATAGTTTATAGGAAAAATAGATGTTGAATTACCAATATTTGGCGTATTGGTATCATCATCAAAACTAAACGGAAGTTCTTCCGTGATATTATCAAGCTCATCAGCATTCGTGGTGCTTATGGGCTCTTTTTTTGTGTTTTTCATATTGTCTCTCCTTTCTGTGGGACTATTTGTTATTGTCACTGTTCTCCCCCTCCTTTACAGGGTGGTGTCCTTTGCCGGTGAACCAACTTGTTTCTTTGCATTACCGTCCTCCTTTATTTGGATCAAATAAACATCCATTTTCTGTACGTATTCTTTTCCATCACATGTCAATTTTCAATTATATTATAAGGTATATTTTGATTTATGCACATATACTATATATTGTTTTATTTTTACAATTATGGTATATTAGAATATACCATATGTTTGGAGGGGATACTTATGAATAAAACCAAAGCAAACGAAAAATATAAAAAAGCATTTCAGACAAATCTAAGAAAACTATGTGAAATATATATAAACGATAAAAGCAATAATGCCAAAAGCGAGGCCAATGTATATTCTGATATCGAGGAATACTGCAAAATAAATAATCTTAACGTATTTAGCTATATAGCGTTCAAAAAATGGCTGTCTGGAGCATCTATCCCCGATTCACATTTCATCTGTTTGCTATGTGAGTTCTTTGGCTGCGATGCAAACTATCTGTTTGCAGTAGATTCTGTCGATGTCTCTGTAGGTCCAAATCAGGCATTGAGTAAGGCTGACAAATATATCTTTGACAACTATGGACTCGATAGATACACACTACAATTTTTTAAAAGATATAAAGACGTCGGAATTGATTCGGCCGACGATAGAGATGCACCTCATTTAGCCGAAATCAAAGAACAAAGTTTTTCATCGTTATTTAATGAGCTCATTCACCAATCACCATGGACCATTAATGCCCTGCTTCAGATTATATATGCTGAGCGTCTCAATCTTAGTTCATATGGATTTCCAGATGTAGATAAACTTACTAAATCTTATCCGGATTATCCCGGCATATCCGGACATTTAGTCAAAGACTTTGACATGGATGTTGCAATATCCGTTTTGGCAATTCGTCTTAAACAACTTCTCTTAAATCGTGATTACATGCCAAACACTGCAAATCCAATAGAAACCTACGATTCCGAATTATTGAAGCCTGGCGCAGTGGACGAATACATCTCTAACTTATTGTCCACAAGATTAAAAAATCTGAATTCTGAAATAGAAACACTGACGACGTGTATTACAAAGGAACCACCTATAAAAGAATAATTGTAAAAAATATAGGGCAGTCAGCATTTTACTGATTGCCCTGTATAGTAAAATATGGAAATCGAAGATCTGCTCCTTCGTTGTATCTCACAACTCTATCAATTGAACGCTTCGTCAGGAACTGTTGAGAGCCATTTATTAATTTCATCTTCGTTTGCATTTACGCTAAACTCAGCACAGTAAATCATTTCAAAATCATCCAGTTCTTTGCATGCCCTTCTATATAACTCATCAATTGTTGTCTGCATCGTTTGATTATTATTGTTACAACATTCATTATAGAAATTTCTTAACGATACAAACTGATAAAGCCTTCCATGTTTAACTTCTCCATAAACTAATCGTTCCATTTCATCGATAATAACACGACATCTCTGCAAGCATTTCAGCATATCTTTCTTTTTCTTTGATTTGCATCCTGATAAATAATTTATCATCTCATCAAGAACAAAGAATAAACTTACATCTCCGTCCTCACGAATTGCATCACACATGACCCAAATATATTCATCAATTTTCATAGCTGGTCTCCTTTTCTAATTCCTCGATCTCAAGGATTAAACCTTCTGTTTCATCATTAATCCTCTGAATAATCTCCAATAACGATGCATCTAAATCAGCCGCAAAATAATACTCCTCCAAATCATAAGGATTCTGATCCACTAAGGGATCAAGGTATTTTGCCACATCAGACCGAAAGCTTATGGATAAATTCTGAATGTGATAATAAGCCTGCAACTTCTTAATGATTCTCCTCGGATCACATTGCAGCTGGCTTTTCATATTCTCTGTGTTTTTTTCATTATTTGTCATAATCATTTGTCTCCTGTTCTGGAAGATTATCTTCCGAAAAATAGTTATCAGTTGCTTTATTTTCTAACATGGAGTCAATTCTCCTCAAGGTATTTGGCAGATCCGGCGAATTTAATGTAGCTTGAATCTTACCATTCCTTTTTCTTCTGCGAATCGTTTCGTCGTCGTGAATAACTTTACAGGCTTCCATATATCTACGGTATGCCTCAATCCCAATTTCAGACTCCAAGAAATCAGAAAGCTTTTTGCGTACTGATTCAAGCTCATCTCTATCTGATTTCAACTTACGCCTTTCAGCTTCCACTTCGTCCATATAGTCAGAATATATATCTTCAGCTTCACAAATCACCCTTTCTGCCTCTCGTTCGGCATCAAGCAATGTTCGTTCTGCTTCGTACTGTGCTGTTGAAAGATGCTTGCGATGCTCATTAAGATATTTTCGCTCCCAACCATGCTCTTTCATTTTCTCTTCAATACGAGTATTGATAGATTCACGGAATTTTTGTAAAGCAGTAAACATCTCCGGTTCATCCTGTCCGTCTACTAATTTGGATTCCGTAGTAAATCCCATTTTAGCCAACCCCTTGTGATCCGAAACGCGCCATGGGACACCAGTCTTTTCATTATCAGTAAAAATCGAATAGCGGAAATCTAAATGCGGCGTGCCGTTAGGCTCATCGCAGTGTACAGTCAACCCATGAACAAGAATATTGGAATACATATTATCCTTATTGTCGCGAATTTCCTCCGCAATCTCACAAAGAATCTGGATTGCTTCATTAACTTTCCTATCTGTGTTGCGATGCTCTAATACATACTTAGAAGCAGCATCAGACTTACCAGTTTTTTTCAGTTTTCTCCAATAACTAACGTCAAAATCCTTATCCGTAATTCCAAAGTCTTCACGATTTCCAATTTGAATCACATCGTGATGGAAAGGTTTTTCTTTTTTATCTCCTTTGCCAAAGCAGGCTCTTCCATCTTCAAGAGCAGCTACGTAGTCATCCTCATAATCTTTCTTCCGATCATTGCGTTTCTGCCTATTATTGTATTCCTGAATATACGGCCTTGCCTTATCGTTCAGATGCTGTCTGTCATTGCCACAATCGTAAATAATTACATTGCAATCCGTTAAAACTTTATCAGCAGAAAACGGAATATAAGATCTCCTACTATGCTCCTCCGAGCAGTGACCCGATGTATTTGATATCGTGTACTCTTTATTCTTAGTTATCATTCATACATCAATCTCCTCTATTGTTTTTATCTGTATTGATTAACATTACTCCCAGGTATGGCTCTGCGACAAACCTTGCTCAAAACAACGTTTGACAGCCCCACTGGGGCCATCAAACGGTTTTTCGCCCTAACGGGGAGTCGGTAACACTTCGTTTCCGGTTGCTTTCGATGC
>CAYYEN010000238.1:0-5393 GCA_964470795.1 uncultured Spirochaetaceae bacterium
CTATATTGTTTGAAGAGTATATGAAAGATGTTGCTAATATTATGTTTATGTTTGCTAAATTCTATTATGATAGAAAAGAATTTAATATAGTAGAACATGGTAATGAAAAGAACACAAATATAGAATTCAAAGAAAAAGAAGCGTTTCATGGAACAGATTATCATATGGAAAAAGTTGATTTTGATATTCAAGTTAGTCCATCAAGTAGTTTTAATGAATCCGTCTTACAACAATTAGCAATGATGAGTGTTCAAACTGGTAATCTAAAAATGTTAAGTGTTCTAAAAATGTTACCATATAATACATTCCCATCATTCAAAGAGTTAAAGGATGAACTTGTAAAAGAAAATCAAACTATGGAGATAATTAAATCTCAAGAAGAACAATTGAAACAAGCAGAAATGGTAATGAACCAAATGGCTCAAGAATATAAGAGAACTCAAGAAAAAATGGCTACTATGGATACAGTCGTTAAAGAGAACTTGAGATTGAAAGAGGAAATGGCTAATATATATTCTAAATCAATTGCTCAAACTCAAGAGGCTAGTGCTAATATGATTGGTATGCAAGAAGAAGTTCAAAAGTTATTAGGAATAATGAAAAAAGGAGCGAAAAAAAATGATTGAAGAAGTCGAAAAATTAAAAAGTTTTAAGGTTAAATATCCTATTTTAAAGAAAGATGGATATAAGTTAGAATATTCAGATAAAAGTGAAAACTATTTAGATATCTTCTTTAGTAAAAAGGTAGATGATGTTATTACTATAAAAATTCACATGACAGAAAAGAGAATAACAAAGAGAATCGAAAGTCCTGGAAGTGATTATAATAAATTAGAATCATTTACTCATAGTGAAATATTAGGAATAGCAGAAATAATTTCACAAATAAGTTGATTTAATTAAATAATGTGTTAGAATATACACATAAGACGTGTGCTACAATCGTTAAAGTAGTGTCGTTCCTTGAACGTAAGAAAGGGGTAAAGTATGCCGGGAGAATTAGATAAGATTGAAGAAACTGAAATTATTGAAGTTATTGACGAAACAAATGATGATGATGATTTTATTAAATCGTTAGAAGAAATTGATGAAGAAAATGATGAAAATAATGAAGTAGATGATGAAGAGGCAAAAAGAATCAAAAATAAAAATGCTGAAGAGGCTCGTAAAAGACGTGAACTAGAGGCAAAATTAGAAAAAGAAAGACTCGAAAAAGAGGCTATTCTTGAAAAAGAAAAACTTGAACAAGAGGAGAAGAAGAAAAACGAAGAAAAAGTAGTTGAAGTAACTCCACAAGAACAAGTAAAAGAATTAATAGAAAAGTATCCAGATATCGACTTAGGTAGTTTAGACAAAGATGAAAACTTCCAAGAATATTTAGACGGTAAATGGGTAAAAGGTGGTAAGACCATCACACAAATTTATGAGAATTATCTTGCTTATCATTCAAGAATTACTCAAAAAACAAAAGAGGAAGTAGAAAAACAATACGTTAAGAAATCTACTCCTAGCATAAAAGGTTCTAGTGGTGGTAATGGAGGCAATCAAAAAGGTGCAGACGTATTTAGTATTGATGAATTAAAATCAATCTCAGATAAAATGCCTTTCATGAATCCAAGAGAATATGCAAAAATTGAAGAAAAATATGAACGAAGTATTAAATTTCATAAGAAAAATTAAAAAAGGAGAATAAATTATGAATAACTTACAAGTAGATTTACCAAAAATTTCTCAAAAGATATTCAAAGAGTGGACAGCGAAAACAAGATTAGTTCAAAGTTGCTCAAATGAATTTGAGGGAGAATTCGATTTAGAAAATTTAGAAATTGATATTCCTGTTTATGGACACCTAACAATCCATAAAACAAGTATTAAAGAACGTGATGTAAAACCAGCAACTATTGAATTTAAAAAAGGTTCAACAATTAGAGTAGTTATTGACAAAGGTCGTTACAATCACTGGGGTGAAACAAAATTAAACACTCTAATGGATAAATTAGGACAAGAAGATTCAATTACTAGAGAAAGACTAGTTAAAGATTGGGCTTTAGACGCAGAAGAAGAATTAGGTATTGCAGTTGCTAAATTACCAGCAAATAGACACCTTGATATTACAACAATTTTAGGAAAAGAAGTTGATAAAACAAACGTTTTAGAATTATTTGACGTTTTAAAAGCAAAAGCAAAATCAGCACATATGAATTATCAAGAATTTGATTTCATGGCAAGTGAAAAGTTAGCAACAATTTGTAGAGACGCTCAAATTCAATTTAATTCAACACCAGCAAAAGAGGCTTTTGGTGCAGGATATGTTGGTAAAGTTAATGGTATTGAACTTACAGAAATTGAAATCGACGCTTTAGTTAAGAGAAACACTACTTCTGGAATTGTAGAAGCAGAATACGGTATTTGGAAAACAAGAGACGCTATTCAATATGTAGTTCCATTTAAAACAACAACATCATACAAGATTGAACCTAATGAAGTTTTACTTGGTGGTATTGGTTACCAAACAGTTGAATATTATGATTTCTTCAACTTATACACAAACAGATTGTTCGTAGTAGATTTAAAATATAAAACAGGTGCTACACTACCTACTTTTACAGGTGCAAATCCAACAGCGAACGTAATTAATAAGGAAAACTTAAAAGCAGTTTTCGGAACAGTTAAATAATAGGAGGGAATAACATATGGCTACAGTTAATTTAAAAGTTTTAATTAGACGTCCAGGTGGAAAAGAAGTTACAAAACTAAGTTTCCAAAAAGTAGTTGCTAATGATGTTGTTAGAATTCCAAGAAGAACACCTTATGCAGATATAGCAAACTTGCAAGAATTAAAAGATGATGGTTTTATTAGAAGTGCTAATACTAACGTTTCAACCGAATTAGGTGGTTCAAACACAGCAGGAGCATATTCTAAACTAGGTTTAACATTACCTAGAACAGAAAAACTTATCTTAATTGCTAAAAATCCAGCGGCTACTAAAGTCGATTTAACAATCTCAGGAAATAATAGAGCAGGATATCAAGCAAAAGATATTACACTACCAGCAGGTGTTGCAGGCGATTTATTCGAATTAGATTTATTCGATTTAGGATTCCACTTTGAAGATAACGAAGAGGGTTCAATGAAAATCACAGCAAAACAAGAAGTTGATTTAGTTTTAATCGCTAGATTCTAATAATAAACAATTTAGAGTAGAATATTAATTTATTCTACTTTTTTTATTTTTATGTTATAATATAATCAAGGAGAATGATATTTATGGGAAAAATTTATTTAGTTCAAATTAAATCCGATAGTATTGAAAGAGAGGGAAAAAAGGCTTTATTAATACCTATGTCTTTTGAGAATGAGGAAAAGAAAAGAGTAAAAAAAGAAGATATACATCAAGCATTAATTAGAGACGCAAGATTATTATATCCAGATTACACAAAGACAGAAGATAATGTAATTATAACAATAAGCACAATAACTCAAAAGGAATTTTCAGAATGGAAAAAAACAAATATTATAAAACAAAAATCTTTTTCAAGAAAGGTGGTATAAAATGGAGTTATGGGAAATAAAAGCAAACGCACTTAGATTAATGTTTGCTGATAGTGATGTTCAATTTAGTAAAGAAGAATTCGAAGATGGTTCTTTAGAAAGTAATGGTAACACTAGAGATAAATTAGTTAGAATGAACGATAGTATAAGAAGAGCGATTGACTTATATTATCAACATTGTGGTCAATTTAATAGAGTTACAAAGGTATATTTAAAAGAAGATATAGAGGGTAATATAACTAACATCTTGAATCTTGAAAATATACAAGATTTTGGTTTACCAAATAAAATAAATATAAACTTTTCTTTTAGAGGAGTTGTAAAAAGAGTTGAAAACATTCCATTTCACTTTGATAATATTAGTAAGACTATAATGATTGATATAAATCTTATTGGTGGTTTTCATAAATATGAAAGTAGTATGTTTGACTTTGATTTATTTTATACAATGACTAGGGAAAACTTACCTAACGATATTGAAATAGACGATTTAGTTTTCGACTTAAATACTATAAATATACCAGAAGAAATTCAAAGAGTTATACCTAAATATATAAAAGGTGAATTATATGAAGAAGATGAGGTTTCAATTGCTAAAATGTCAAAAGAAGAATATATTCAATTTTTATATAATTACAATAGAAAGTTTAGCACATTCCAAACAAAAGTAAAAAGCACATTTAAAAGGGGATAAAATATGGCAAACGTAAAAGAGAGAAAGAATTTTGGATTGTCTAATTTTAGAGGACTTGATAAAGAAAATAAACCTTTAAAAGTTGCTCCTTTTCGTGCTGCTGATGGAGGAAATTTTATAATAGATAGTGGAACTTTAAAAACTAGACCTGCGTTTAAATACCTTCAAACTCCACTAAAGACTTTGGAAGATAATGAAATAATTGATTTTTATAATTTTAGAGGTTTATATGTTTATGTAACTAGAAAAGGTTTTTATTTCAAAAATGATGAAACTATTATAAGTGAATTTACTAATCCAAAATTAATAACAAACGTAACTTTTAATTATAATTTTGTTGAATTAAGACCTTATTTTCAAGAAGAACAAGAAGTTTTGTTTATCTTTTGTATGGACGATATATTCGTATTATCTAACCTTTATAATCAAACAAATGGTGTTTTAGAAAATGTTGTTTTTTATTCAATAAGTAATAAACCTAGTAATCCATTTACAATAAGTGATTCTTATTATGAACCTTTTCAAGAATTACCTATACCTTATGAACCTACTTTATTCATTGGTGATAAACAATTAGATGATATAAATCTTTTATCTAAAGTATCTAAGTATAAAGTTTTTGCAAATAACTCATTGAATTCTCAAGAGGGGGTAAATACATATTATTTACCTACAAATTATAGTATAGAAAAACATGGTGCTTATCAAAGTGATGTATCTTTTTATAATAATAAATTTAGTTCTTTAGAAATATTTCCTATATTTTTAGGTAAATTAGGTGAAAACTTTGAAAACTTACCAGAAAAAGGGGAGGTATTAAATGAATCAAATCCTGTAAAGTTGCAAGATGATTTTATTGCTAAACAAGACTTTGAATATAAAGGTGAAAAAGAAGATAATCCAGAACCTATAAAAGAAGTATTAGGTCTTACAAAAGATGATTTCTTTAATTTAAAAATAAAAGAAAACACTCAAAGAGTTTTTGAATATATTTTGAACTATATAGAATCTAACTTTCCTGATAATAATATGGTTAATAATAAAGTTTTAAAATTTACTTTACCATATCAAAGAAGAGCAATATATAGAAACGAAACTAATGACTTTATAGAAAAAGTTTACATTGAAAAAAAAGAAGAACCTATT
>CAYYEN010000239.1:0-5367 GCA_964470795.1 uncultured Spirochaetaceae bacterium
ATTAAATTTAAATACATATGATATTTATATAATCTTTATTGTAATAATATTTTTTATTATTTTTTTAGTAATTTGAATTACTAAAATATATGAAATATTTTTTTGAATGATTTTTGGAATTTTTATTTTTATTATTTTACAATATTTATTAATACATAATCCATGTAATATAAATTTATATATTCCAGAAATTATTAATCAAAATGTAGCAAATTTTATAATTTCTTCATCAATTTTTTTAATTTTTATATTATCTATATTAATACCTTTAAACTGATTTTTTAATATCACTATACCAAAAAACAATATTATAAAAATAATTATAACATTTTTATTAGCTGCACTGCTAATTATTTTTTATACAAGTGTAATAATAGGTTTTATTGAAAAAATATATATTTTTAATATATATAATATTTTTATTTTTTTAAAAAAATTATCTTTTTGGCAAGATTTTATAAATAATTCAAAAATTTATACTTTTATGTTACCAAAAATTTCTATAATTATTTTATTATGAATTTTATTTTCTATATATAAATTAGTTTTTGGTGATATAATAAATATGTTATTAATGTGATTTATTAATGCCATTAAAAATAAAGAATAAATAAATTTATTTAATTTAATTTTTAATCAAAAATATATGTTTAAATATTTAAAAGAAAAGTTTTCAAATTTTAGTTCTAAATTGACAAAAATAAATGAAAATGAACCTTTAAGCAAACTATCTTTTATTGTAATTTTATTTTTAGATATTTTTGTACTTATAATGATTTTTCAATGATTAGAAGATCATACAAGACAACTTACTTCTCCAGATCAATTTATTCCTTATGAATGTAGAGAAATTATTATTAATTCAAATGCTAATACTAATGAACAAAAAATAGATCTTATATGAAATAAAATCGTAAATATTGAGTATAATAATATTAGAACAAATGAAGTTATAGGTAACAATAAACACGAAATTTGTAATAAACTTGATGAATTATTAAAAACAGCAAAACAAAATGAAAATTTAAAAAATTTATTTAAACAAAGACAAGATTTTATTAATAAAAAATATAGTTTAAATTCAGAAATAAATTCTATTTCTTCTACTTATGATACAGTGCTTTTAGAAAAAATAGCAAATCAACCCCAAGAAAAATCAATTTCTACAACAAGCGCAAATAATATTAAAAATGATATAACAAATAAAACTAAAGAATTAGATTCTACAATATGAGAAATTCAACAACTTGAAACTCAAATTTTAGAAACAAAAGAAATAAAAACTATTTTTAGTTATATTGAAAATGATAATTTTAAAAATAAAATTAATTTAGAAAATGATTTACATTTACAAGAATTTTTTTATCCATTAAAAAGATTAGCAATGGAATTATTGTTTTTAATTCCTCTTTTTATAATAATAATTCTTTGGGGTTTACGTGCTACAAAAAAGAATTCTTGAATACAAACACTTATATCAGCACATTTACTTGTTATAACTTTTATACCAATATTTTTTAAAATAATTGAAGCAATAATTGATATTATTCCAAAATATTTTTTAGAACAAATTTGGCAATTTTTACAAAAATATAATATTCTTGCACTTTGATATTATGTAATTGTTTTAATTGCAATACTTTTTGCTTTACTTATTATTTATATAATTCAAAAAAAATTTTTTAATAAAGAAAGATTATTAGAAAGAAGATTATTACATTGAGAATGTTTTTATTGCTGAAAAAAACTACCAAATTTAAGTAAAATTTGTCCTATTTGTTGAGAAAAACAATTTAAAACTTGTCCGAAATGTAAAAATGAAACTTTTATAAATGGAAAATTTTGTAAAGAATGTTGAGAACAATTAAACAATAATTAATTATTCTAAAGGTTCAGTATAACTAAAATTTACTAAAGTTTTAGTTTGATCAATTTTATTAAAATTTATAGTTAATACTTTTTTTGTAGTATCAATGTCTGTAAAAATAATTTTATTTTCAGAATCAGAAGGAGTTTGTTTATATCATTTTATAGTAATATCAGAATAATATTTTAATAATTCATCAAAATCACCATTATAAACATAAGTTAATCAATCATCCAAAGCTACGCTGGTATAATCATACAAATCTAATCCTGGGAATAATGTTAATTTATCAAAAACTCTAGAATTAATATTTATTTTATTTATAAAATTTCATTCTTGAGTGCTTGTTTGACCTTTTTTCACTTCATATTCTTCAATTAAAAGAATATCATAACATAAATTAATTAAATTAATAGCTTCTTGTTTTTTTTCTTTATATTTTTTTTCTTTTTTAATATCTTCTAATTTAATAGTAAAAGCTGCTTTAAAATTTTTATTATTACTTTTTGCACAATCTATAATTTGAGTTCATTTATAAAATTGGCTTTCTTGTTGTTTTTCACTTAAATTTAATCATCATGTTTGTTGTTGAAAAATAAATTGTTGATTCCAACCATTTTTATTTGGATAAAAATAAATTAATATAAAAAACATGATTATAATTAAAATAATTCATCCAATAATAAAAAAATTTTTTTTATTCATATATTTAATAGTTAAAAAATAAAAAATTAAAAGAAATAAAAAATTATAACTATACCTAATGAAAATTGGTTTTCTGTTTTTTTATTTCCAAAATCCTTTAAATTTAATGAATATTAACCAATTTTCTATTGTTATATATTAAAAATAAGCTAATTCTATTTTAATTTTTCATTAATTAAAGATTCTTGTATTACAAATTCTTTTACTGGATCGTAAAAATCTAATTCTTTTTGTCATATTTTATTAATTACATAATCCAAAAGTTCATTTATTTTAATTTCTAGCTGAGTTCAAGATTCCATATCTTTAAGCTGACATACTCATTTTTTTGCTTCTATTATACCAACTATTGCAACAAAACGAGCATTAATTTTATTTGCTTTTTTCATTTGCACTTTTAAAGATGGAGTTCATAAAGAAAGTAACGAATTTAATCATTTATTTCTGGCATCAACATTTAATGGTAAAAGAATTTTTTTTGCTTCATCTCATAATTGAATAAAATATAAATGAATTTTATCTTTATTTATTAATTTTACTCAAGCATCCATAATTCATTCTATTAATCTTTCTGCTCATAATCAAAATCATACTCATGGTATAGAATGTTTATATCAAATAAGTTTTGATAACTCATCATATCTTCATCCTCATCATAAACTATCTTGACTTTTTCAAGTACCATCTACAAATTCCCATACAGTATGACAATAATAATCCAATCATCTTACAAGAGTATGATCTTCTACATATTTTACTCAAAGAATATCAAGATATTCTTTTACTGAATTAAAATAATTTTTAGAATCTTTTTTTAAAAAATCCGTTATTTTTGGAATAAATTTTAAAAGTTCTTGTGTGTCTGGATTTTTGCTGTCCAAAATTCTTAATGGATTTTTATCTAATCTTGATAAATCTGTTTCATCTAAATGAGCTTTCTTATCATAAAAAAAATTTTTTAATTCTTCCATATATTTTTCTCTTTCTTTTAAAACTCAAATAGAATTAATCTTGATTGTATATTTATCTTTTAATCATATAGTATCTAAAATATTTTTTCAAATAAAAATTGATTTAGCATCAATAACAGGATCTACTTCTCAAATTATTTCTGCTCAAATTTGATGATGTTGACGATAACGTCATTTTTGTGGTCTATCATAACGAAAATGAGGTTCTATATAATATAAATAAACAGGTTGGGGATCTTCTAAAAAATTTTCTATATAAGCTCTCATAACTCAAGGAGTTGATTCTGGTTTTAAAACTAATTCTCTATCTTTTCTATCTAAAAAAGAATATAATTCTTTTGAAACTATATCACTAAATTCTCAAGCTCATTTTTTAATTAATTCAGCCTTTTCTAAAATTGGAGTAGAGATACGAGTAAATCAATTTTTACGAAATTCATGACGAGCAACTTTTTTTATAAAAGTAAAATATCTTTGATATTCTCAAAATATATCTTGCATTCATCTTACTTTTTGTGGTAATTCCATAAAATAATAATTTAAAGCTAGTAATAATACTAACCGAAAATAAAATATTTTTAATAGTTGTAGTTTATCTGAAAACCAAAAGAAATCAAATTAATTATTTTGAGTCCGGACTAATTAATTCTCATAAAATTAAATCTACATATTTTTCTTCTCAACTTGAATATTTTAAAATTTTTAAAATAATTTTTTCACCTGGAAATTTATTTTTAATACTATCTTTTATAGTATAAGAATTGTTTAAAATTTTTCAATCTACCTCAAGCAATAAGTCTCATGGCTCTAATCATGATTTTTCTGCCGGAGATCATGTTATAATACTTCAATTTTCTTTTAAAATAAGATTTCAATAATTATATGGTAATTTAAAATTTTGAGATATATTTTTATCTATGGCAATATATTTGATTCATAAAAAAGATCTAACAATTTTTTTATATTTATCAAGAGATTTAATAATATGTTGTATATCATCTATATCAATAGGTATAGCAAAACCAACTCAATTTGCTCAAGATGCTATAGCCGTATTTATTCAAATAACTTTTCAATTTAAATTAACCAATGGTCATCAACTATTTCCTGGATTTATAGGAGCATCTGTCTGTATAAGTCAAGAAAGTATTTCACTTGAAGATCAATATTGATTTATTGCTTCTATATTACGTCAAAGTCAGGAAATAATACCAAAAGTAACAGTATTTTGAAATTCTGATAATGCATTTCAAATAGCAATTGCAAAATTTCAAACTTCTACTTGAGATTCTTTTTTAACAAAATCAACACTTATAGTATCTTTAATTTCTTTTCAATCTTTTGTATATGCTTTTAAAATTGCTAAATCTGTAAATGGGTCTAATGTTATAATTTTTCAATTATATTCTTCATTATTTGAAGTTATAATTGTGTAACTTGCATTTGGATTATTAATTACATGTTTATTTGTAATAATTAATCAATCTTTTGTAATAAAAAATCAACTTCATCATCAAACTTTTTTATTTACAACTCAGGAAGGCTCATAAAAAAATCAAAAAGGATCGGTCTTATATACTTGTACATCTTCTGAAATTATAATACTCACAACAGCAGGACTTACATTTTTTACAATATTTTTTACACTTGTTTCTAAATTTTTTAATCATTCCAAATTGTTATCTTTTGATAAATCTATATTTTTTTTATCTATATTATTATCAAAAAAATTCTTATTAATAATATTATTTTGATTTATAAAATAAGTATTAAATATTAAACTTCAAAAAATTGATGTAAAAAATGAAAAAATTATAATTAATA
>CAYYEN010000240.1:0-5323 GCA_964470795.1 uncultured Spirochaetaceae bacterium
TGCAGAGTATCGCTAACACTTATGTTGAAAACGTACCAGAATTTAGCTTTGATACTTCTCTTATTACCGATTTTGAGAATGTGAAAGACAAAATCGTGTGTAAGGTAGTCAACAAAGATGCCAATGAAAATATGCTGGAGAATATGCCACATAAGGATATGGAAGATTTAGCGGTTATCTATCAGGTGGCACTTGCGGGCGATGATAAAGGAACTGCAACCGTTAATATTTTCAATCAGATTTTAGAGCGATATGGTATCGACTTAGAGGAATTACATGATCTTGCAGTAGAGAACACCGAAGCACTTAGACCAGCCAGTTTCAGGAACATGAAAGAAGTCATGTTTGAAATGTTCAAAGAACAGGGAATGCCTATGGACGTAAGTATTGAAGATATTATGGCAATGCCAGATGATGGAATGTCAATGTTTGTACTTACCAATGATATGAAAGTACATGGAGCTGCAGCAATGCTTTATCCTAGTGTTATGGATGAGATTGCAGAAAAAGTAGGTGGGGACTTCTTCATTTTGCCTTCATCGATCCATGAGCTTCTCGTTATTCCTAAGGATTCTGGTGCAGAACGTGAGCAGTTACAGAGCATGGTACAGGAGGTAAATGCTACACAGGTAGAGCCTGACGAAGTGCTTTCAGACCATGTATATGAGTATGACGCAAAAGAGCATGAACTGTTCCGTAGTGATAAAGCAGAAGAACGTCAGGAGCGTAAAGAAGCTGAAAAAGCGGATAAGGCGAAAGCAGTTGATAAAGAGGATAAGCCAAAAGAAAGACAGTCCTTAAAGCAGAAACTTCCAGAGATGAAAGCAAAAGCGGACGCTATCAATGCTACACATGAAAAGAGCCAGGGTTTGAAGAAAGAAGCTGTTTTATAGTAACGATTTCTGTGTATAATTGTGACTTAATGTGCTAAAATGCTTACAGATACTTAAAAGATTTTAACGATTATACTTTAATATAGTTCGTTTTTCAGAGGTGAGAGCATGGCAGCAACAATCATAACATTCATTATTTTTCTACTCGTAGCACTAATTATGGTGGGCATAGGAATAAGCCAACTCAGAAGTTCTACTCCTGTAGGATTTTACTCTGGGGAGAAAGCTCCAGAAAAGGATGAAATATCAGATGTACAGGCATGGAATAAGAAACATGGTATCATGTGGCTGATTTATGGAATCATTATTATGGTTTCATGGGTAGTCGGTTATTTGATAGGAGATTCTTTATTCTGCTTAATACCTTTTTGCGGAGGAATCTTAGTGCCTGTTTTCTTCATGATTTGGTATCACAAAAAACTTACGAGACTTTATAGAAAATAAATAATTTTAGGAGAATGTGTAAATGAAAAAGGTAATGCCAATTATACTTGGAATAGTAGGAATCATTATTTTAGCAGTAGGTATCATAAACAAATTTAGCAAAAGTGCAATGTCTGTATCAGTTATTGGTGGTGCAGATGGACCAACATCTATATTTTTAGCTGGAAAAGTTGGTTCGAATTTTTCACTGGCAGGTATCATACTAGGAATTATTCTTGTTGTAATTGCAGTTATAATTGTAATGAGAAAAAAGAAATAACAATTTCATAATAAAACAGCGATAGGGCGTATGGAGTAAAATCTGTACGTCCTATTTTTATGCGTGAAAAGGAGGGACACATTTAATGTCAAAATATCACGATATAGCCAGTCTTGTAAAAGAAGCTGCCACTCACATTACGAAAAATGAATCAGAGTGGACTAGCTACTTAACAACTGCGGCAAGGCTTTATAAGTACCCATTCAAAGAACAAATGCTTATCTATGTGCAAAGACCAGATGCAACAGCCTGTGCAAGCATTGAAACATGGAATGAGCGTATGAATTGCTGGGTCAATAAAGGAGCGAAGGGTATTGCTCTGATTGATGAAGATTCAGACAGGAACAGATTAAAATATGTATTTGATGTATCTGATGTGCATAAGGCTAGAAGAATCGGACGTGATCCATATCTTTGGAATTTGCAGGAGGAGCAGAAAGACAGTGTTATTGCTCAGCTTGAAAAGACCTATGGTGAAACCAATGAAACACAGCCTTTTGAAATGCGCTTAATAGAACTTGCCCGAAATATTGCAGAGGACTTCTATCCAGAACTGATTGCAGATATGGACTATGTAAAAGAGGGCAGTTTTTTAGATGGTCTTGATGAGCAGAATATTAGTATCAGGGTAAAAGAAACACTTGCTTCTAGCATTGCGTATACTCTTTTGAGCAGATGCGGTGCTGATATGAATGAGTGGAAAGATGAGCTGAATTTTGATTATATTTCAGACTTTAGTAACATCGAAACAGTATCTATATTAGGTAATGCTACAACGGATATGTCGCAGCCGATTCTCATGGAGATAGGAAGAACCATTGGAGCATATGAGCGAAATAAGGCGAGAAATCATGCTCGTGGGGAACAGATTGACACCCATAAGAAAAATGTCGAAAAAGAGCTTGCAAATGGGTCCAAAATAAACTATACTGCGTTAAAGCGTGAAAGTAAAATGCGAGCAACTAATAATGAGACTAGCCAGAAGGCTGATACAGAAAGGGGTACTGACTATGAACATAACA
Source organism: uncultured Spirochaetaceae bacterium (assembly GCA_964470795.1). Classification (GTDB taxonomy): domain Bacteria; phylum Spirochaetota; class Spirochaetia; order Sphaerochaetales; family Sphaerochaetaceae; genus Bullifex. The sequence continues at coordinate 2,619 of CAYYEN010000240.1, forward strand.
TACGAGAAGAACGGGGATTACATGATTCCGAACCTAGTAGCGAACGAGGAGACAGAGGGCAACATAACGAGATTCGGTCAGATGAGAAGGAATTATTTGAAAGATCACAGAGCAGGGATTTACACAGGGATGTTACTGAAGGGAACACTCAAGGAACACCTGTTGCAGATTCAGGAGCAGGCAGAACAGAGAATGGAACTCTTAACAGCTCAGATGAGCAAAGCAGAGGGAGTGACCGAGGAACTCAAAGCAACCGATCAGATGATTTGGGTAGCGAAAATGAACAACATTCGCCACTCAGCAGAGGAAGTAGTCCTGAAGGAACTGATTTACAATTAGGTAGTGGAAGTACGAAACCAGGCATAGAAAATGTGTCTGGTTTTTCTTTTGCCGATAATAGCGGAATGGATATGGAAAGTCCATATCAGCAAATGAACCTGTTCCAGAGTTTTGAAGAACAAGTGGGAACGGTGGCAGTAGCTCATGCGGCTATGAAACATACTGCACCTGTTGGATATGCGGTATCGGACAAAATTATTGATGATATTCTTCGTACTGGTGGTGGCAGAGAACATAGCAAGAAACGTATCTATGCAAAGTACACCCAACAGAAGACACCCGAAGAAATGACTGCTTTCTTACAGAAGGAATATAAGACCACAGGAAAAGGATTTACCATTGATGGAAATCCCGTATCTGCATGGTTTGATGAAAGTGGTATGAAAATAGGCTTTGGTACATCAGCGAAAGAAATGACACTTGTCACTATGGGGTGGAATGAAATCGAAACCAGAGTAAGAGCTATGGTAGAAGCTGGAGATTATGTATCTTCTACAGAAGCATTTTTGACGGATAGTGTCGAGAAAGGTCGAATAGCAAATCATTATTATTTCTTCTTTCGTGATGGTATGGATGAAATGCCAAAAGACCTTGATATTACCTATGGTAATTATCCAAAGAGTGAAAGTTCCTTGTCAGAACAGCTTTCAACAATAGAAGGAATTGAGCATTTAGAGGGACTTCTTGATACTGCGATGCATCAGTTAGAAACAGGAGAAAAGAAGCTCCGTTTTCGTTCTGTTATGCCAGTAGAAGAATTACGGGCAGAATTAGCGAATTTAAAGGTAGAAAAGCTAGAATTTCCTTTAAAAGAGAATGTTGAAACCATACAGTCCGACTTTATTACACAGGATGAGATTGATGCAAAACTAAGTGCGGGTAGTAGCTTTTCTCAAGGAAAAATGCGTATCTATGAGCATTTTAAAGAAGGTCATTCCACAAAAGATTCCATAGACTTTTTGAAAAATGAATATGGAACGGGCGGTGGCTCTCATGCAATCATTGGTTCTGATAATAGCTGGGAAGACCATGATGCAAAAGGAATTGAACTGAAAAAGGGAGATATATTTGCTCCATATGCGAAAGTTCTTCTGAAATGGAATGTAGTAGAAAAAAGGATTCGCCAGCTTGTAAATGAGGGTAAATACTTCTCTCCGAAAGGGTTGGAGGAATACCAAGCCTATCGTGAGGAAAAAGCATTACAGGCATTGCAGAAGGAACAGGCGAAGCTAGAATCAACTCTTGAAGAAGAATCCACTTCTGGACAGGATGTCCAAAAGCCGGAGGAAGAGATTACTTCTGGACACGATGTCCAAAAGTCAGAGCCAGAATTAAAGGACGATTTTAGCGATATTAACCCACAGGAAGTAAAGGAACATCTGGAAAGCGGAGATACCACAGCAGTTGATGAAATGATTGCAGTTGCAGAAACCGCAACAAAGGAATATGACAATGAGCCACTTGAACCTAAGATAGCTCATCTTCAACCGATACCAAGTACACCTAAGATTAATAAGACAGGTGCAAAGAATTTCCAGATAACAGATGTAGATTTGGGAGTGGGAAGTGTGAAAGATAAATTCCGAAACAATGTTTCGGCAATTCATACCTTAGAAACCATAGAAGCAGAGAATCGTATTGCTACACCAGAAGAACAGCAGATTTTGTCGAAGTATGTCGGCTGGGGTGGCCTTGCAGAAGCCTTCGATGATACGAAAGCGAATTGGACAAGCGAATATAAGGAATTAAAAGAATTATTATCAGATGATGAATATGTGTCTGCCAGAGGTAGCACTTTAAATGCTCATTATACAAGTCCTACTATAATTAACAGCATCTATGATGCACTTGGTAATATGGGATTTGAAAAGGGGAATGTATTAGAGCCAGCAATGGGAATCGGTAATTTCTTTGGTATGCTTCCCGAGAAGATGCAGAGCAGCAAGTTATATGGAGTGGAGCTTGATGGTATTACAGGACGCATTGCAAAACAGCTTTATCCTAATGCAGATGTGAAAATTAGTGGCTATGAGAAAACAGATTACCCTAACGATTTCTTTGATGTTGCAGTAGGAAATGTACCATTCGGTCAGTATAAGGTGGCAGATAAAGCCTATGATAAGAATAACTTTTTAATTCATGATTATTTCTTTGCAAAGACCTTAGATAAGGTAAGACCAGGCGGTGTAGTTGCCTTTGTAACAAGCAAGGGAACTATGGATAAAAAGAGTGAGGAAGTCCGTAAATTCCTAGCACAAAGGGCAGAACTGCTTGGGGCGGTCAGACTTCCTAACACAGCATTTAAAGCAAATGCGGGTACAGAAGTGACTTCTGATATTTTATTTCTGAAGAAACGTGACAGGGTT
>CAYYEN010000241.1:0-5311 GCA_964470795.1 uncultured Spirochaetaceae bacterium
TAAACTGTGTAGTTTATCAGAATGTCAGGAATATAAGTTCTTTTTTTAGACTTTAAAACGTATGGAATTCTGTGTTTTGATAATCTAAACTAAATATTATTTAAATATAGATAATAAAATACCAAAAGTTCCAAAGTGCTTCTAAAGAATACTTTTTCATCACCAATGTACACCCAACCCTTACACCCTATCCCAGCTTTGTATGATGGAGAAATTCCAAACATTGGATTTTTATAATCCTTACATTTTGTATAAAGTGTTGTTAAATGTTCATTTTCTTTTAAAATGAGCTAAATAACATTTTTTTGTATATTATTTTCTTTTCCCCGTTTATAAATTGTAGTTTTCATACATTTGTCCAATATCATTTCGATAACTTTATTTTTATTATTCTAATATTGTTCTTTAAATCTCTCCTTGGATTTCTATTTTTGTTTTGAAGCGGCATATCTACTCATCTATGTACATAACTTTTTTAAATTATTCTTTGAAAACGCAGTTAACTATTTTGAATATTTTGAAATCCTAATAGACTATAATACTTGTTTAGTTGTGTATCTTCCATCTAGAATATTAACATAATATTCCTTTATATGATACTACCTCTAATTCTATATTATTTTCTATATCTAAATTTTGCACTACTAAATAATATTTTTTCGGTTAATAACGTCAATTCTTGAATTTCTTCCAACTTTTCTACTATTCTTTGATAAATTTGAGTTAATACTGTTTCCGTCTTCATAATAACTGAAATCTCTATATAATTGACGCCACGATAAATTATATTTTTTACATATTTCTTTTCTTGTTTTACCTTCGTTTATATCTTTTCTTATTTCCTATATAATACCATCAAATTTTTCTTTGTTTTTTAAATTAAAGTTTGGCATTGTTAATCTCCTCCTATCGTGATCCGTTTAAGTTAATTACTCTGCCAAACTAAAATATATGATTTTATTTTACTCTTATTTTAACCATGGTATCCTAAGTTACACAAGATTGTAAACCGTTAAGCTAAGTAATTCTCCCGCCAGGTACACCGCCATTTTTTCTATTAGATATAATAAGATCAAAAATATCATCACCTGTACTGAGCCAGAATGGAGGTTCACCAACATCTTTAACTAATCTTGCGCCAGAGTGACCATCAATTTTATTAACTGTTTTTAATATATCTGAAAAATTATCATCTTTTTTCTATACTTTATCTATATCTTTACTCATAATATTATAGCTCCTTTATTATTAATTAATTATTATTTTATGTTTAAAAAAGGGATGCTGTTAAACATCCCTTTATAAAGGTTAAGTTGTTTGTTATTTCCTACGATTCTATTTAAATTTAGCTAGTGCTGAACTGATATCAATTTTTTCTTCTTCTTGTATTTCTTGAAGTTCATCACTAACGCCGTCACTATCACCAGACAAGAATTTTTCCCAAATTTCCATCATTTCTGATGGTGAATATCTTCTATAGGCTTCATCAAATCCTGGTGTGTTGTTAAATAGTTCTTTAATTTTTTCTGGTGTTTCAGCAAGCTTTGAGAATGGATTAGTCAATTTCTTTGGTGTTACACTGTATTCAGGAAATCCTGAACCTTTTTTCTTTGTTACAACAAAATCAACGCCATATATAGGATGTGTTATATCCAACACTTCGCCTTTATAGCCTGGGTTTGAATCTTGTAGTTTGTCAACTTGCATTTCAATGTATTCGCCATTAAACATATAATTCATAATCTCTTTTTCGATCTTTTGAGGGAAGTTTACCCAAACTAAACCGTTTTCTTCTTGTTCACGTACTAGTACCAACGCAAATACTCGTCTTGATGGATAATTCTTTTTAGCGAATTCAGCGTCTTCTGGGTTACCCGACTTTGAAATTTTGTTTAATTCATCAATTATAGGATCTTGATCACCCTACAACGTACAAAAGAATCTTTTTTGTAAATTATAGTGCATTCTACCATAGATAAATGGCCAGTCCTCACCTGGAGGCAATACAAATCTTAATGTGTTGGTTCCTTCAGCTAATGAATAGCTTAACTTACTCCAATCTTTTCCGTTACCTTGTGTTTGTAGTTCTTCCAATCTTTTTTTTGCTCTGTTAAGATCAATCATCTTATTTTCTCCTTTTCTTTTAGGCTTGATTTAGCTCTTTGCTATCGCCTTTATAAATATTCTTATTTTTAATTATTTTATAAATTTCAGTGTTCATTTTTACTAATTCTTTCTATTTACCAATAAACAACATTGTGTTTTGATAGTTGTCCCAATTAATTTGGTATTGAGGATCTAATATTCCATGGTTTAATTCTTTAATTAACTAATTTAATGCGTTTATAGTATAAAAACACCTACCTTTCTTATGAACCACAGTATATTTAGCATTGTTAAAAGGTTTTGTTGACTCATGTATTACAAAAAAATAATCTTCATAATAATAATTATCACCTTTTAACACCATAAATTTCTAACTTTTTGTGTGTTGCTATAGCTATTCAATGATCTTCCATAGATTCTATTTCTTTGTGATGATCATTATAATTGTCTTTTTTTCTTGTTCTAAATAACTCATTTTTTCGAACCTTCCTTTATTAATATAATTATATTTTCTAAAATTTTGATAAATCTGAACCTATACTATGTGATATTTTTAAAATTCCATTAAATGTAAAGATCTACTATATTTGTTTCATGTTATTAATACACCATTCAACGTCCGTCTATAATATTATAGCATCATAAATAAATATCACTGGTTTTATTTCATCTTTTTTATTAAATTGTAGCATATTATATAAAACACCTATATAAAGCTCTGTCTATAAAGACATTATAAAAGCATTAAACAGTCTTGACCTACTAATTTTTGAACCACTCAATCTGATCTATTTCTAACTTATTAATGCTGATAAGTATCCATTCTTATTGTACTATTCTTTAAGATATATTGAAAACATATAACATTTTTTAAAGAACTATATATGTTTATATTGTTTAATCTAATCTGAAAACAATATTTTAAATACACGTGTTTTTATTGTCTATCTATCTATATTACCAAGCTATAGTTGTTTTCCAAGATACATATAGATATCCTATTCATCATCTAATTTAATCTATAAAACATAGGCTAATAAATTTAAATAAGATGCTCTATAATCTATCTTATATAGTATTTTACCTTGAGCTGGTTTAAGGTTTTTCCATCTGATAGGTTCTGAGCTTGACATTGAATAATAATTAATAGACTATACTATATTATTATTGACACATCTATTGTTAGTGATATCAATCTTTAAATGTTGGTTTATGATCTGATCATTAAAATAAAGTTTCATTGATTTCTAATCTGATTCTAATGAATTTCTTGACAGTATATACAATACAAAATTAAAAAAGTTATAAAGTTTAATTGTTTTTAAAGGTAAATATTTTAAGATTCTATTATTCTATTTCAACCATGATTCAATAAACTATATATTAATTAATTCTGAGTTACTCTATAAATATAATGAACTAAACATTTCATATGGTTGTATATTAATAATTTTTATCTGATCAGCTTTTTTCTATAAGAAATCATAGTACTACTCAAAACTTTTAAAACTTAAAGGATTATTTTTTCTTATATATCTATTAAATAAATTATAATCGTTTGTAAATAAAAGTTTTTTTAGATTCGATGGTGTTATTTTAACTGGGTTTAAATATATATAAGATTTGACAATCTAAAAAAAATCATCCAGAATAAACACATAGGAACATCCATTTTTTACCATTATCAATGAATTGTTCTCATATATCTATTCTGGATTAAACTAAACTGTTATTAACTATTGTAAAACCTTTAATGACATAACTTTATACCTCTCTCTCGTTTTTAAATTATATTTTCAATAAATTCTCGGATTTCCTTGTCCTATATTTTCTTTATCTGATTATTATTATATGTGTATTCTAAAAATCCTGTATTCTTTTTTAATTTAATTTTAGCTTTTTTTATAAATCTATTATGACCATACTTATCATATGATTCTTTTTTAACTCTATATATATTACCATCAATATTATTTTTTAATATGTAATATGTTAAATTTTCTGTATCTGATTCAATAATAAAATCACGTATATTTATACTTAACTACTAATTTAAATCTTTATATTTTATCCCATACTAATAGTACTAATCGTTTTTCTATATTGGTTTAATCTATTTTGAAACTTTAAATACATGAATTTTACCTGTATAGTATAAACCTTTAATTATATGATAATCGCCAGAATAAGGTTTACCATCAAGTGTTTCAAATTCGTTACCATACGTGTACATATAGATTAATTTTTACCCTTTTTATAATATAATGTTATTACTTAAACTTTCTTGAAACGTTTTTTTGTTCACGAGCTAATTTCTTTTCATTAACTTTTAAAAAGTGAGGGGACTTGGTTCTCGTACCATCACTGTAAGTTAAGAAAGAATCATCTCTGCAATTCCAATCTATTCCTATTGCTTTACCGTTGTTATTTTTTGTTACTTGTTTCTTGTCGACTAAAATAGACATAAACCACTTATTAGTTGGTGTACATCTTATAGTTACCCTTTTAATAGTACCTTCACAAAATCTATGGTATGAACCTTCAATTAAACCTAATTTTTTAGTTAAATAAAAACAACCATCTTTAAACTTGGGTTTTAATGTTTTATTTAAGTACTACTTTTGTTCGGGTGTTGGATAGATTTGATATTTGTAAGCTCTTAACATTTTTATATTATTCCTTTGAATTGTCTATATTAATTTACTACAAATTGTAATATTATTAAGTATTTATTTATTATCCGATCTCTATTAATTAAGTTAAAGCCAGCAGCAAAATACTGCTGACTTTAATATATGGCAGGACAGGCAGGATTCGAACCCGCAACTTTCTGTTTTGGAGACCGACGCTCTACCAGTTGAACTACTATCCTTTAACATCTGTTTATCGGGTTTGCTTGTGCTGTGTATGTTTACGGCAGGTAGGACAGAATTTCTTAAATTCCACTCTATTTGGATGTTTTCTCTTATTCTTGGTCGTAGTATAATTTCTATTCTTACACTCTTCGAAAGCAAGTACTATGATATCTCTCATTTATTACCATGTATACATTGTAATTATCCTTTTTCAAAACATTATTATCAAAATTAAGTTTTGATGTTTAAATTTTAATATCATTTTAGCAAGAAATCTGCCACGATTTAGCGTGTACAGATGAATTGCCAATTGTTATTATGACACATTAATACTAATTTTTTAAATCCTA
>CAYYEN010000242.1:0-5294 GCA_964470795.1 uncultured Spirochaetaceae bacterium
TCATCATTTGCGACATACCTTTTGCTCAAGGTTTTGCGAGAATGAAACAAACTTAAAGGTAATTCAGTCCATTATGGGACACGCAAACATCGAAACAACGATGGATATTTATGCGGAAGTTACCGATACCAAAAAGCAAGAAGCAATTCAAAATTTAGCACACAAGTTAGATGTATTTTAGGAAAGAGTCCTACTGGGACTGACTGAGTACGACAAAATGTGTGCCATACGACAAAAGTACGACAATTTTTAGTGGCGTAATCAACAAAGAAGTGTTATTATGATAATGTTGATATGCTGAAAAGGGCTTTATTAAAGGAAAAAGCGTCAATGTAAATTAAATTGATGTGAAATCCCGACAATGAAATCGCTTAATTAGACGGTTTTCTACGACATTCTACGACATTGTACGGGGTCGGATAAACCGATATAAACTGACATAAACAGTCAACAAAGCATCTAACAAATCACGTTCAATCTTGAGACGTGACGGTGAAAATGTGTTGTAGACTAGTCAAATTCACGGATGAAGACGTTCGTATTGTTCAAGTAAATATAGTATCTTGAGGGATAGCTTAAGATAAAAATACAGACACTTTGTTACAGGTGAAAACCTGAAACAAGGTGTCTTTTTATTTTCTCGGAACTCTCCATGCCTTCTCGTGGGATGATGACTATTAATGCACTTACAGCTGCAGATAGTGTGCTTATTCCTGTTCAGACAGCGTATTTACCGGTGAATGGATTACAGCAGCTCATTTCTACTATTAATAAAGTAAAGAGACAACTGAATCGTAAATTGAAGATTGAAGGCATCGTAATGACTATGGTGGATTTTAGAACAGTATACGCAAGAGATATCTTTGAGAAGATTCATCTTTTATGAATCAGCTTAGGCTCTAAACGGATCTTTCCAGGGACCGTGTGAATAAAAGTAAACAGATAAAAAGGTTGCAGTACACCAGCCAATTGGCCATGCAGTCCAGATACCGATGTAACCAAGAGTTGTTTTTGATAAAAGAAAAGCAAGAACTACACGAAGAATCAAGTCTGTAAAGGTGGCAATCATAAACTTGTTCATCATACTGGCACCACGAAGTATTCCATCTGCAACTAATTTTGTCGAAACCACAAAGTAAAATGGAGCAAGGATTCTTAAGTACATTGTGGCAGAGTGTAAAGCTTCACTGGATGGGCTCTTAAGGAAAAATCTTAGTAGTGCATGAGGAAAAATCATATACAAAAGACAAAGTGGTAAACACAGACCCCATACGAGCTTAAGTCCAGCTTTGAAGCCATCAGATATGCGCGACATTTTTCCAGCACCGATATTTTGAGAGGCATAGTTTGAAACTCCGTTTCCGAGTGTTGTAAACGAAGTAATAACAAGATTATTGAGTTTTACACCGGCAGAATAACCAGCAATTACACCTGCTCCAAAGCCATTTATTACACCCTGAATAATAATATTTCCTATGGAAATAAAACTTTGTTGAAGGATGCTTGGAATAGCAATAGCACAAAATTGTTTAAATAATAAGACATCAAAGACAGTAGGTCTATCTGATGTCTCTATTTTTTTCAGGCGAAAAAAGACTACGGTTATTGCCAAAATACAGCTGACTCCCTGACAAAGAAAAGTTGCCCATGCCACTCCTGCAATTCCCATTTCAAATTGTTTTACAAAAAGAATGTCAATACCGATATTTGTTACTGATGATACTGCAAGAAAGTAAAAAGGAGTTTTTGAGTCTCCTAAAGCAGAGAATATTCCGGTTGCAATGTTATAGAAAAAGACAAATGGGAGTCCCAATATATAAATATCGAGGTATAGCTTTGAGCCAGCAAATAGCTCAGATGGCGTGTTTATCATCCCCAGTAATGTACTACCACAGAAAATACCAATCAACATGAGTAAAATACAGACAATCGTACTTGAGAGCATGGCTGTAATAACAGCAGACTTCATTTTTGTATAGTCTTTACTTCCAAAATATCTTGATGTGATTACAGAGCAACCAATATTACAACCGAAGGCAAATGCAATGAAAATTAGTGTTATTTCATAACTGTTACCGACTGCAGCTAATGCGTTTTCTCCGATATAGCGTCCAGCAACCCATGAGTCTGCAATATTATATAATTGTTGGAAAATAATACTTCCAAATAGTGGAAGACAAAATTTCCAAAGAACCTTTTCTGGATTACCGATTGTTAGATCCTTGTTCATAACACGAATACCCCACTTGAATATTTTTCATGGCATATTATAATGAGAATGCTAATATAAGTAAAAAGTATATATGATATGCAAAACATATCAAAAGGATATGACAATGAATATAACATATGATTATTACAGAATCTTTTATTATGTAGCTAAATACGGAAGCTTTACGAAAGCTGCCGAGATTATAGGAAATAGTCAGCCTAATATAACAAGAGCAATGAATAACCTGGAAAGTCAGATTGGACTTAAGCTCTTTATAAGAAATAAACGTGGAATTGTTTTAACCCCAGAAGGGGAACAGCTTTTTGAGCATATAAAGGTTGCCTTCTTTCATATTTATCAGGCAGAAGAAGAGATGAAGAATCAAAGTTCGATGGCCAGTGGAAGTGTTGTTATAGGAGTAAGTGAGATTGCGTTACATGAAGTACTGTTACCTGTTCTTTCTGGGTTTAATAAAAAATATCCTGATATAAAAATTCAGATAACAAATCAGTCTACGCCTATCACGTTAGAAGCACTTCGTTTGTCACAGGTACAGTTTGCGCTAGTAACAACTCCATTTGATATAAAGAAGCCAATGAAATCTATACCTATTAAAGAGTTTGATGAATTGCTGATGGCAAGTGAAAACTTTAGGGAGTTAAAGAAGGGAAAACAATCGTTAATAGAACTAGTAAAATATCCGTGGATTTCGTTGCTTCCAGGTACTGCAACAAGAACGTATCATGAGGATTTCTTTGCAGATAATAGTCTTGATTTTACACCACAAATGAGTGTTGCAACTACTGATCAGGTATTACCTATGATAAAGGCTGGATTGGGAATTGGATTTGTACCGAAAAATATGATGGAATCAACAGAAGGTTTGATTACTGTGAAACTGGATAAGGAACCAAAGCGTAGGAGTGTATGCCTTGTTACGGATGAAGAACATCCGTTGTCTGCAGCTAGTTTGGCGCTTTTAGAAGTAATTAAGGGAATGGCCGGTATTTGAGTACTGGAAATTCTTATTTTGCTGTTTGAGGTATAAGGATGTTAATTGAAACAGAAAGATTAATCATAACTGAGTTTACAATGGATATGGCTCAGGTTGTTCAGGAAAATTCAGTGGATGAAGATAATAAAAAATTTGTTCCTGATGAAGTTTGGGAATCGGTAGAAGAAGTAGAGGAAACCTTGGAGTTCCTTATAGCACAATATGGTTCTTTTGAAGGACCACTTGTATATCCAATTATTGTTAAAGAAAATAATGATAATATATTGGTGTTGGAATTCCAGCATCGGAACAGCAAAGAATATTTGAGAGGTTTTACAGAGTTGATAAGAGTAGATCAAAGGCCACCGGAGGAACGGGGCTGGGTTTGGCAATTGTAAAACACATCGTGGAGATTCATGATGCAAAAATCGAACTGTACAGTGCACCTGGGGTAGGGACTACGGTATCGGCTTTTTAGTGTATGGATTGATGAGAGCACGATGGGAATTATTTGTAGGTTTGATATTGTTTGGAAACTGAGGGATCAGCGTAAGCTGGTCCTTTTCTTTACTTTGAATTATGTATTGACTGGCGATGCATTCCGTGATATATAAGTGGTAGAACCAAGTGGTACTACCAGTTAGTTCGACCATTAAACGAGGTAAGGAATAGCCATGAGTAACAATTCGATAAGCGAGCACCAGAAAGTAATTGATCATTGGTGACCATGCGTATTTTTAAGGACGATTTTCATACTAGAAAAATATTGGACAGATTAGAATTATGAAATATATCAAACAGTTTTTAATTATTTTATTAATATCCTTTATTGGAGAAATACTAAAATGCCTTTTGCCATTACCAGTTCCCGCAAGTATATATGGTATGGCAATTTTGTTTTTCTGCCTTATGACTAAGATTATAAAATTAGATGCAGTAAAAGAAACTGGCAAATTTTTGATAGAAATAATGCCAATAATGTTTATTCCGGCAGGCGTTGGACTGATGATATCATGGGGCGTGCTTAGACCTATATTATTACCAGTCAGCATTGTTACAGTTGTGACGATAATAACAGTTATGGCTGCTACTGGATGGGCGTCTCAAATTATTATCAGAAGGTCGGGTAAAAATAAAAATGAATAGTTTTTTTCAGGAATCACTGTTTGCAGGTGTTGCACTTAGCCTTGTGGCATATGCAATCGGGATGTTATTAAAGAAAAAATTCAAAATCGGGCTTTTTAACCCGTTGCTTATATCCATAATCATTTCTATTGTAGTACTTGTAATTGGAGATGTTGAATATGAAGTTTATGAGGAGAGTGCCAAGTATCTTAGCTATCTTTTGACACCGGCAACAGTATGTCTTGCCATTCCACTGTATGAGCAGTGGGAACTTCTAAAAAAGAATTATAAAGCTGTTATTTGCGGTCTTTTAACTGGAGCTCTGACGAGTCTTGCTACCGTGTTTGCACTGTCAATGATTTTTGGGTTATCACATCAGGAATATGTAACACTGCTTCCAAAATCCATTACTACAGCGATAGGAATGGGGCTATCAGAAGAACTTGGTGGATATGTAGAAATCACTGTGGCTGTTATTATTATTACAGGAGTACTTGGCAATATATTTGGTGATTTGATTTGCAAAATATTCCATATCAAAGAACCTATTTCAAAGGGTCTTGCATTTGGTGCAAGCTCTCATGCAATTGGAACAGCAAGGGCAATAGAGATTGGAGAAGTTGAAGGTGCAATGAGCGGTCTGGCAATTGCTGTTTCAGGTATATTTACAGTAGTATTTGCATCTGTATTTTCCAATTTTATATAAATATATTGATAAGGGAATATGGTTAATTGGCGGAGACTATTATTGATTTATAAATATAGAAATAAAAAGAAGCATCAGATCATTTATGTCTGATGCTTTATTTCATTTATAAAGGAAAGCGGAGTCATGTGATATTTTTTCTTAAAAGCTCTGTGAAAATAGGACAGATTGTGGAAACCCAAAAGCGGATTGGAAGCTTTTCCGAGAACGAATTGGTGACTGGCAAGAACGCTATATGGAAAAGTTGTCTAAGGAAT
>CAYYEN010000243.1:0-5285 GCA_964470795.1 uncultured Spirochaetaceae bacterium
GATAGTCTTCCTTTAATACAAATTCATATTATTAAAAGACTCTCAGATACTGTCTTTTTAATGAACAAAACAAGCGAAGCTCAATGGCGTCGTATTTTATACTACGCGGGCTTTGAACTGCTTGGACAAGTTAACAAAGAGGAGACAGTTGAAACTAAAGAAATAAAGAATCTAGAGTTTACAACTGAAAAAGAATTAAAAAGAGTACCTTCAACTTTAAATCTTGAAAAAGTTAAAACCACTATAGAAACCCTACCGACTAACTTAAAGCTTTGTGCCTTACAAGAGTTAAAACATAATTTATTAGTTAATGAAACACAACTTACATTTTTAAAAGAATTATCACAAATAACGGTTTCGGGTTTTGATGTCAAAGCTAAACAAAACTTATTAGATAAAATGAGCAAAGAAATTGGTCGCTCTATAAAAGTAATTTTAGATGAAGATGAGTTTGAAGCGTTAGTGTTAGACCTTCACAAAGTTCAAAAAGTCTATTACACCACCTTATACAATTTAGAAACTGATACAGAGCTTACCGTACCAGTTTCTAAAATCTATTCGCTCTCGTTATTAGGCTTCTAAATTAGGAGTTACATTTTTTGGGTAATGGTAACCTGTAAAGGTCTCAAACTGTAACATTCCTTGAGCTATTAGCATTTCGCTACCATAGTGAACTCTGCAACCAGCTTTTAAGGCATCAGAAAGGAACTTAGTAACTTTTGGCTCATATATCAATTCATAACAAATTTCTTTACCTGTGAATTTAAAGCCTTCAATAGGTGAAAACCCAGTAGTTGGAGCTAAGCCTACAGAAGTAGTCTGTACGATTAAATCAACTTTACCTTCATATTCTTTAGCATTATCTAACGCGTCATAAGCACAAAGTACATTAGTAGCTAAGGACTGCGCATGAGAAAGCGTACGGTTTAAAATAGTTACATTTATCCCTTGATTTCTTAATGCCCAAACTATTGCTTTACTCGCACCACCCGCTCCTACTACAAGTGCGTTTTTAATCTCACCCTTTTCAAGTTCAGTAGTAATGGTTGCTAAAAAGCCATAATAATCAGTATTAATACCTTTCCAAAGCTGCGGCATTCTCACCACAGTATTGCATGAACCGATTTGTTTAACTTCTCTAGAGATGTTCCCAAGATAACTTAAAACTGACATCTTATGAGGAATCGTGACAGAAAAGCCTCTAAGTTGTAGTTCTTCAGCAAGCACAAAGAAGGTTCGAATATCATCTACTAAGAACGGTGTATAAATTGCGTTGTAGCGTATTCCTCTAAACCCAGGATTATGGATTCGAGGTGACATGGTGTGTAACACCGGGTTACCAATAATACCATAAATAGCAGTAGCCTCATTTACCTTATCCGCACCATAAACAGTCTTAAGCTCCTTAGGCGTTAATTGTCCTGGAGCAACTTCAGTATTACCAGCAAAGGTTAAAATAGAGCCAAACTTTTTATAAAGAATACGAGTAGGCACTCCAAAAGGTCCCATACCTATAATAATCTTTGGTACATTACCTAGCTCTTTCTTGATATTCAACAGTGTTAATATATCCTGAATTCCTTTAGTCATAACAGCGATTTTAACTACATCGCCCCTCTTTGATAAATTTGCAATCTTACCAAAGATATCTGTTGGAATTCCTTTGTAATCATGAAAAGAACGAATAATCTTTATTTTTCTTTCACGAGCTTTATCTTCAAGCTCACATTTTTTCACATCATCTTCGATGTCGATATAAGCAAAATCACCATCAAGCGCATCAAACAAGATGCTTCTGCGAGTTTTTTCACTAACGCTAGACCTACCACCATCTTCAGGGCGTCTAAAGGTTGCAACAACCGGGATATTAACCATTGATGGGAATTGAGAAGCTTTTTTCTGATCTTCAGTTGTAAGAGTATCTAGTCGTAACTCACAAAGGTCGATATACTCCAAGTTTTGCTCAACTTCAAGGACATTTTCTTTTAAGCTATTTCCAGACAAAGTAAGACAAATCACAATAATACTCCTTGTTTGAATTGTACAAGAGTATTCAAATTTTTGCAAGCTGAGTGTATAAATATACAGAGAACTTTTAATTACTTATTTTGTTTAAATTTACTTGAATTATCAGCTTCTTCTTGATATTCAACTTCAGTATTTTCAAAGCTAGCGGAATCGGTTTTGAAGCCAACGGTGAAGACGCCAGTCTCACCATTTCTTTGTTTTGCAACAATAACCTTAGTTGGTTGGATGGTATAGTTACCAGAATTATCTTTCTGAAGTTTAGTCTTGTCAGTCTTTCTACTTCTATGTAGGAACATAACAAGGTCAGCATCTTGCTCAATAGCACCAGAGTCCCTTAAGTTATTTAACTGAGGTTCTTTTACGTTATCTTCAGCTTCACGGTTAACCTGACAGAGTACAATAACAGGAATTTGCAATTCACGAGCTAACGCTTTTAAGTTACGAGAAACATAGGCAACTTGTTCATAGCGAGGTACGGTAGAGTCTAAGCCAGAGTCAATTAAACCAATATAGTCGATAATAATTGCATTAACACCATTCTCTCGCTTTTGTTTTCTAGCCGCTGAACGAATCTCTGTTAATTTCATATTAGGGGTATCATAAATGGATAAATCACAATCACTTAGTTTAGAACTTGCAGAAATAATATTTTCAAAATCTCTATCATCAGAAGGCAAAAATTTAGCACCTCTAATTTTCTTTAGAGAAACATTTGAAACAGAACTTAACAAACGCTGAGATACTTGCAAACCACTCATTTCCAAAGAAAAGAAGGCAACTTTGTATCTATTAGGAGGCGAGATCATATTGCGAATAATGGAGAGTGCAAAGGCAGTTTTACCAATAGAAGGACGCGCTGCAATAATAATGTAATCGGTGGGGTGAAAACCTCCATCCATCATGGAATCGAGTTTGTCAAAGCCAGAAGCGTAAACATCGTTTACAAACTTACCAGTCATTTTATCTCTTATCTGTTTGAAGGCTGAGTTTACAAAACCCTTTAGCGTAACATCTGCTTGGCTTCCATTTTGTTCCCCAAGTATGTTCATTTTTTGTTCAAAATCATCAATAACTTGATAAACATCGTTACTAAGGTCTATTGCAGAACCTTCACATTGAGAACAAAGGGTAATAACGTTGCGTCTTACTGCATTCTTATGGACAATATTAGCATATAAGCCGACTTGAGCGGCTGCACTAATATCATCGGTTAAAGAACTGATATAACCAATACCACCACATTTATCTAAGAGATTCTTCTCTTTTAGATAGTTGTATAAAACAATAGTATCTAACGAGGCTGTATGTACTTCAGCTTTAAAATCTACAATAGCAGCATAAAGCATTTGATGTGGAGTATGATAAAAATCTGCAGGCGAGAGCAAATCAGAGACTTCCTCAAACGCCTGAGCATTTAGCAAAATAGCACCCAATACAGATTTCTCTGCCCCATCATCATGAGGAAGACTACGACCTGTGTAAGGAGTGCTATTTTGTGCCATAATTTAGTTTTCCTCAGTTGCTGGGGTAGCTTTTGCTTCAGCTTCTTTAGCTTCTGCCTTAGCTTTTGCGTCAGCTTTAGCTTTAGCATCAGCTTCAGCTTTTGCTTTAGCCTTTACTTCCGCTTCAGATTCAACAACAAGTTTAACGTGGCTTAATTCGTTCTCATAGAGGTGAACAACGAAAGTATAGTTACCAGTCATCTTAATTGCATGTGTAGAAATTTCAACTTTCTTCTTTTCAACTTCGATACCAAGTTTAGCAAGACCTTCAACTACCATTTGAGAAGTAACTGAACCAAATAATTTACCAGAATCTCCTGCTGGAACTACTAAAGAAACAACTGCTGTATCGAGTTTTTCTTTTAAGCTCTTGCTAGAAGCACGCTTCTCTTGCTTTCTTTTTTCAATTGCAGCTGCACGAGATGCAAAAATTGCAGCATTACCTGTTGTATATAAAACAGCTGCACCGCTAGGGAGTAAAAAGTTACGAGCATAACCGTCTTTTACGATTACAACATCTCCCTCTTCTCCAAGATTAACAACATCTTGATTAAGAATAATCTTCATATTGAATACTCCTTGATTACTTACTTTTTAAGTGTAAACCAAGTCTCCAAAATACCTAAAATAGATAAAATAAAGACTAATACTATATTCACTCCAGGTAGAAACAATGAAATCACCGTTAAGGCAAAAAACATGTTAATAGCCTTTGATAAAGGTCTGTTTTTCTTTCTGTAATAGAACAGTATTGTAAATCCTTCGAAGGTATATACAAAAGTTGATATACAAGCAAAGGCTATTACCAAGGTTGAAACTGCTAAAGGATAACTCACAAATTTACCTAATAGGACTAAAGTCCAAGAACTTAAAAGAGGCCAAATACCTCTTTCGGAAATCGAGAAGTTAGCAACTGAATCATTGAAGGATGGATCATGTGCCTTTAAGGAAGCTGTAGCGACAAAAGACACCACAGAAATAATAAGCACCGTCAAAGGAAGAAAGATATTAACTAAAACTAGCATAACTACATCAAAGAAAGATGTTAAATTAATACCAAGTTGCTGTAACATTTCGTTCCACATCAACTCAAACACTTGTCTAAAATTCTCAACCAATTCTGTTGTTAAGGTAGGATTGAGACTTAACCAAATAACAATAGCAACAAAACAAACCAAGGAAGGTAAAATTGTAATAAACCAACGTTTAATTACACTTTGCCCTTCTTCTTTCACCCACAACACAGAGGCTGAAAGCAAAGAAAATGGAATGAATAATCCAATAACCTGATTACAAAAAAGCAGTTGAGTAAACTCAACACCTCTGACTTGCCATAAATTTGTTCCAATAATAAGACCAAATAAGACAGTAGCCGAAAGCAATACTTCTTTATAACCATACCTACGAGAAAGCATTAAAAGGGGAAAGGAAATAAGGAAAGACAAAGCTGTAAGGGAATATAATACATACCCCAAAACCACACTTATAATAATGTCTTTTACTTCATGCTTACCCATTTATCTTGCTCATTTTTTCTCGAATGGTAAGTATGCTAAAACACGAGCTTTCTTAATTTCAGCTGTAAGAGCTCTTTGGTGTTTAGCACAAGTGCCAGTAATACGTGCTGGAAGAATTTTACCTCTTTCAGTAATATATCTTCTAAGCATTTCTGGGTTTTTATAATCAGCAGCTTGTCCGCCTTGACAGAATTTACATACTTTTTTCTTAAAACCTAATTTGCGAGCGCCAAGTTTC
>CAYYEN010000244.1:0-5283 GCA_964470795.1 uncultured Spirochaetaceae bacterium
TTGTTTTAGTTTCTTCTGCCATTTATATAAAAATCTCCTTAATTATCATTTAATATGTACAAGGGAGCAATAAAGCTCCCTCAATTTATTTACTCTCTATTATGATAGAGAAATTTGACCACAAATCGAATTAGTTGCACAAACGATGCCCCACGCTTTATTAATCGTATGGGTTTGGCTCATATTAGCATTCTCAAATTGTCCACTAGGAACTGTTAAAGAACCACCTACTGCAATCTTGATAACCTTATCAGAAGCAGGAGATACAACATAAATCTTATTGTTAGGTAACTTTAATCCGTAAGTTGTAGACTTTCCATCAGCAAAGTTAGGAGTAGGAATTACATCATAGGTCATAAAGTCCTTAACATATCCTAATCTAACCATATCGTCATCAAGAGTATAACGATAATTTGCATCAGCAGGTACAATCTTGGAAAGAGCTAAAGGAGTTCCAGCAAATACAGCCTTCTTTCCACCATTCCAAGCAGTTACCTTGTCTGCAAGACCAACAGCAGTTTCTTGTGTATAGTTTTGAACTTTTAGTTCGTTAGGTGTATTAGTATGATTTACTGCACCAGTAAATGCATCCCATGCTTCATTCGCCATATCATTTTCGATAGAACGAACAGCCTTCATTGCTTCCTTTGCAATAGACTTTCTTCCAGTAAGAATCTCAAACAAAGTGAAAGTAAGAGACACTTGTCTATTTTCGGGAGCAACAGTTACAGTTTGACCTTCAAGTTGTTGGAATAGACCATTCTTTTGTCTATAACCAGCCTTATATACGTTGTAAAGTGCATTGTTGTCAAGGTCAAACTTTGCAGTATCACCCCAATCAACATATGCAATTTCAGCAATAAGACCTACAGAAGTATTAAGTGCTTCGGGTAGAATCATATCAACCATTCTATCAAAGATAGAATCAGCAAAAGACTTAACAATAGGATTCTCACAATAATGTGCATAATCTCCATCATAAGCAGAAACTTCTACCTTAGAACGTCTTGCAATTTCTTCTGCAAACATCTTGTTAATAGCCTTTTCCTTGTCATCTAAAGACATAGCAGAGAAAGACTTGCCCTTTACGTTTCTTTCAACGGCAAATACATTATCAGCATAATCTTTGAATACTTTATAAAGTTCGGGAGATTCCTCAGCAAATCTCTTTACACTCATTAATTCTCTCATATCTGTATTATCTCCTTATCAATTAGTTTTGTTCTACTTCACAAATATAAAGTTTAGCAAACTCCATACCAATACCACCGTTGCCATTATTAGGGAAAGGTAGTGTTTCAATATCAATTACTTTAAGAGAAGTGGTAGAAGCAGTTGCGGAATCTTTCTTCTCATAGCCATCAGCACCTTGCTCAAGGAACTTACCCTTTGCTACAGAGTCTACATCTGACGCCTTAATAAGTTCAGCAGTAATACCTACAATATCTCCCTTTGTTAGTTTGAAAATATCAAAAGTTCTACCAGCCAAGTTAGTATAATCTCTAGGGTCTTTTGTAAGACCAGCAAAGAGTCTTCCGTTTACATTGGTAAAATGCTCAGAAGGATTATATGCCATATATAAACCTTCACCATTTGTAGCCTTAGTTACATTCCATACACCATCTGCATATTCACCGAGCTTTACAAGCATACCGCCATCAATATCAGCCACAGACTTAGCACTTCTATTTAATGCTTCTACGTCTTTAGCATTGATTCTTTTTTCAATCATAAAACCATGTCTTGCCATGTTATTGTCTCCTTATCTTATAGATATTTTTTATAAATGTCATCAACGGTTTCTTTTACTGTAGTTTCTTCACCAACCCCAGCAAATTTCATAATACCGTCATCATTTTGTTTTGGTTTGTTCTTAGTTGCTTCATAAGCAAATGCTTTAACCTTATTTTCAAAAGCACCAAGTTCACCTAAAGAAAGATTCTTGCCTTCTTCGGAAAGTTCAGAAAATTTCTTCACGTCAAGGTCTTCCTTAACAGAAGCCATAATTGCAGAAAACTTCTTATCTCTCTTTTCGGTATCATTAGCTTCCTTTTCAGCCTTTAACTCAGCATTTTCTTTAGACATTTGAACAAACTTTTCAACAATTTCATTAGCAGACATTTGTTTCATAACCTTTTCTGCTAACTCCTTGTTTTGCTCTGTCTCTTTTTCAAGCATTGCTAACATAGCAACTTGGTCAACGTAAGCATCTAAGGAAAATTTCTTTTCTTCCTCTTGAGGCTTTTCTTCTTTCACTTCTTCCTTAGATTCTTCATCAGCCATTGCTTTTGTTTCATCACAACCCATTTCTTTAGTTTCCTCTTCTTTAGGTTGTTCTTTCTTATTATCTTGTGGTTGAGCCATTTCCTTTTCTTCTACGGTAGGTTGCTCTTCCATAACAATGTCCTTTTCAGTTTCTTTGGATTCAGCTTCGGAAAGTTTCTTTTCGTCTTCCATAGTGTCCTCCTTGTCATCTTTATATAATCCCAATCGTTTTTGAATGGAAATTGCTTTTTCAGCTACACTAGAGTCATGTTGCTCTCCATAAGCTCTAGCACTTGAAAGACCCTCTGCATTGTATACCCATTTACCATTTTTTAGATTCATTACAGGATATTTCAATGCGTTCTTCTTTCTATTTTCCCAACCTTCTTCTAAAAGTAAACAAACACTTTTAGCTAAGGTTGCAAAATTCTTTTCTTTTAAAAGTTCATCTTTTGCTTTGTCACCATTCCAATCTCCCATATCTATAGCTTCTTTAGATTTGTCAATCGGATGTGACACAAGTTTTAATTTGTCTTTACGTTGTTCTGCTAACTGTTTCATTGTAGGTTTAGATTTCTCCATAAATTTCTTTACTTTAATTTCAGTTGATTTTATTGAAGGTTTTACTGAAAGTCCTAAGATTGTGATTCCAAAAATATGATATGCCAATATTGGATTATCACATTCTAGCTTCATACCAAATTCATCTATGGGTTCACCATATTCGTTTTCTTCATACAAAGTAGAACATCTAAATTCACAACTTACACTTCTTTCGTTATGTGTTCTAAACATATCTACAACTTCTTCTGCATAGACTTTACTTAATACACCCTTTACAACAACAAATTCTCTTTCTTCACCGTCAACTTCTTTTGTTTTAAATTCAACATTATCAATAGGCGAAACATATCCTACAATTACTTCTTCTGGTAGATGAGTTGTTGCGTCTTTAGTAAATTTATCATATTTAGCAACAATGAACTTACCTTTAAAAGTATCAGAATACTTTTCAAGAACTTCTCTTGTAATAGGGTTTCTATGTGTATTATTTCCTTCTGAAAAAGCCCATAGTTCAACAATAGCAAAATCTGGGTCTTCGCTTTGTTCTCTTGACATTTGTACGTTGTCTACAGAGAACTTTTTTAAATACTCTTGCATTGTAAGTCCTCCTTTAACATAAAATCAATAATTTCATTAGAACGTACATAATATACAAAATTATTATCCATATATTTAGGGTAGAACCCATTTTTATGTAATATATTACTCGTAATACTATCTACAATAATATATTCTTTTGCATTTTTAGGAGTTTCACGTATAATCATGCAATCACGCTCCTAACAAATCATAATGCCTCATATCCACATCAAGACATTGATTTTCACCATATCTTTCAACAATATCTTTCCATAGAATTGCTTGCTCAACAATTTTATTGTGTTTTTCAATAATGCCTAAGATACCTTGATATACATGAATATCCATATTATCAAATGCAATTTTAGCCGCTTGATTTAATTCATTTTGATATGTGATTGCCACATCATAAACTTTATCAATAGCTTCTCTTACGCTTCCATATATTTCTACATGATTAGGAACGTCACCATAATTTACTGGTTCATTATATGCTTCAATTAAATCTCCAACTCCATCTCCAATTTCACCACTGTATCTATGTGCTACCATGTGCACCTGATTTCCAAGAATAGGAAAAGCAAGTGTAGTAGTCAAAACAGTTTTAACTCTATCAAGAATTGCATTAATATCAAAAGCGTCATGAACTAATGTTTGGACTGCTTCTACGGTTTCCCTTGTAATATTATCTGCCACCTATCTTTCCTCCTATTCTATATAATCTTCAACTTCTTCTGTCTTATCAGACCTTTCAGAAGAATCTTTCTTTGGTGCGCCTACGTTATCTTCACCACTTGATTGCATTGTGTTAGCATTTAACATCATAGTTAAATTACTAATAAATGTATTGTCATTATGTGCGCACTCTAAACTACGTTGAAATGCTTGTGGTTTCATTCCATAAGCACTCGCCCATTGAGTTGCGTCTAATACAATCCCTTTATCCGCAAAATTTCTTAAAGTTTCTTGCCTTTGTTTTCTATCCCATGGTCTATTAAGTCCATCAAATGAAAACTCAAACTTATACTTAATTGTTTTCTTATTTACATAGAAATTAAGGAATTGATTAAATTGTTCATATAAAGGCTTCATAAAACAATAATCTGCATAAATAGCATTTTCAAGTTCTGATTGTGACATTTTGCTTGTCGTATAAATCAATGTACTTGCACTTGCCCCTTGTGCGGCAGTTGTAGTATATTGCTTTTCAACCATACTTGGATTACTATCTGTAAATTGCCAACCTTTAATATCTTCCAATGGTAGGGCTAAAGGTTTTACTTTATCAGCAAGACCAGATTTAACAAGTTGCATAAATTTTCCCATGGTTTTAGGGTCTATCGAAAATTGATTACACTTATTTCCACTCTTATCAGTTTCCATAGTCTTAATTTCACCAGCTAACAATAAATAAGCGGAAATCATATCTTTATTTTTTTGTAAATCTTCAATTTCATCATTATTTAAGCAACTCTTTAATAAAGCAATTAAAGGTGGTACTTGTCTAAAATTGCTTAAATCAAACTTAAACGCATAAGCTCCATCATTAGGACTGCATTGTACCCAATTAGCAAAAGAACCGTTCCTATAATTTAATTGAGCAGATGGAACATATTCTCCATTCTCATTAGTATATGCTTCTTTGAATTTCTTCTTCAAAGCAGGAGCAAACAAGTTAATGTCTACATTCCCATTAAGAAAATAGTTAATATCAAAGTCATATAATAATTGACTACAATTAAAATATCCAGTCAACATACAGTTCTTTTGTGGCATCATTTGTAATGAAAACTTTTCATTCCTACGAATTTTGCCTTCATCACTATCAATGTCAATAGGACTGTTTAAATCTTCATATGAATCTCTAAACCATGT
>CAYYEN010000245.1:0-5278 GCA_964470795.1 uncultured Spirochaetaceae bacterium
AAGAAAATGGTTTCACCGTTGATGAAGCTGGCTTTGCTGAAGCGTTTGAAAAACACCAAGCGATTAGCCGTGCTGGTGCTGAAGTTCAATTTAAAGGTGGACTTGCAGATCACAGTGAACAAACTACAGCCCTTCATACTGCGACTCACTTATTGCACGCAGCGCTTTGTAAAGTACTTGGTGGTTATGTTAAGCAGCTTGGTTCTAACATCACCGCTGAACGCTTAAGATTTGACTTTAACCATCCACAAGCACTAACTAAAGAAGAGCTTGCTGAAGTTGAAAAGCTGGTTAATGACGTAATTAAACAAGACCTTCTTGTAGATTGTTCTACCATGACTCTTGAAGAAGCTCACAACAAAGGCGCAGCTGCTCAGTTTGATGCCAAATATGGTGAAAAGGTCTCTGTTTATACCATCGGAGATTTCTCTTGCGAAGTTTGTGGTGGTCCTCACGTGACCCACACTGGCGCTCTAGGCTCGTTTAAGATTGTTAAAGAGCAATCTTCCTCTGCTGGAGTTAGACGTATTAAAGCTGTTATTGGAAAGTAGTTTCTAATACTAAAACTATAATTAAGAGGACTTTGTATCAGAAGATATGAGGTCCTTTTTCTATTTCTTGCAAAAAAGCAAAAAATTATATACGATTGAATAAGAACTTGTACTATAATCAATTATTGGTTAAAGGATAAATATGAATAACTATAAAAAAGTTTTATTGATATTCCTACTTGTGATTGGAAGCCTTTCAGTTAGCTTTGCTTCGAATAAATTTAAACCTAATAATCATTATGAGTTTCGTGATTCAGATTTAGGAGAAGGTAAATTTACTGATCAAGGAGAAGTTGTTATCTTAGACAAATTGCCAGCAGTCTTTACTTTTATACCTGAGCCTCAAATCTATTTTCATAGCGATACTACACTTCGTCACACCGATAGAGCAGTTGCAAGACTTGGGGAACTTGTCATTGATGACTTTGAAGATGACTTTTAATATTTACACAGTAATGGTTCTTATGTTGAAGATGATAGTTTAGAAAAAGTTATGGGGGAGCCTGAGTATATTTACAATCTCTATATGCAATCAAATGGATACTCTGCTTATAATAATCAACCCAATTTGGAAAAACTGACCTACTACGATGGAACTACTAAAAAAGAATTAACGGTAGAGCTTATAGCAATCTGTCACGGAGTTAATACTTATTATGTGAATTTAGCAGCTAAGAATTGGAATGGTAATAATCCTCCATTAGCAAATAATAACGATAAAATTAATAAATTCTATGAAGGGGATCGTATTGAGTTTTATTTACTTACCCAGGAAAAATATGATCCGGCTTTAATTCTTTCAGGAACTAATAAGGCTAAATTAAAGTCAAATGCCTTTAGAGATATCTTTAAGCTTTCTTATCGATGTGGGGAAAAAGGTAATAATAATAAGTATAATAGGTATGAGACCACAGGCTCTGGTATCAAAGGAAACCCTTATATTACCAGCGATATGATAACCGATGGAATTTGCTATAATGCGCTTCCAGGAGAAGTTATAAGACCTACTTGGGACTTTCTTTTAGAGCCTACAACGCTTGCAGATTCTTTAGATCCTAGTGTTAATTATGCTCAAACAATTGCACTGGCTTCTGTTACACCAAGACAAAACTATGAGAATAAGAGCTTTTCAGTCCTCTATTCTTTCGATTCTCTAAAAAATACTAACTCTAATTCCTTTTATATGAGTAACGATAAAGTTCAATTGGCTAAGATTAAATATGATTTATCCTTTACCCCACACCCAGGCTATATCGAAAAGGGTAAGGAGTATGTTTGGCATATAGATTCAAAAAAAGAGCAGACGGCTGAGTTAAAGGTTCATAATCTTGCAACTAATGCAATAAATGCACTTTCAGGCAATTGGACCGATACGATTATCATAACTGTTAAGTCGACAGATAATACTTATACAAGTAGCACTTAAAAAAGTTTAGAACTTAAATTGTTTAAAAGAATAAAAAAACTGCCAAAGAAGCGCTCTAAGGCAGTTTTTTATTAAATTGTTTTTAAAATATTTATCCTACCAAATTCTAATCTTGTTTAGCGGCAAGTTGACCACAGGCTCCAGATATATCTCTACCTTTTGAATAGCGGAGTGTATAGTGGAGATGGAGTTTATCAAGTTGGTTGGTGAAGAAGTCAATCTCTTGAACACTAGGGGTCTCGTAATTAAGTTCCTCTATAGGATTCCAAGCGATAAGATTAACTACTGCATCTAAGCCATGCATGAAATAAGATAAATCTTTTGCAGCTTGTTCATCAGTATTAATGCCTTTTAACATACAATACTCAAGAGTGATACGTTTATCTGCAATATGTTGATAATTGAGAAGGCTTGCTTTGAGCTCTTGCAAAGGGAACGCCTCATTAATCTTCATCAAGGAAGAACGAGTGTGGTTGTCTGCAGAGACTAAAGAAACGGCTAAGCGTATTGGAAGATTGATCTCCGAGAGTTTTTGAATGCCCGGAACTAAGCCACAAGTGCTAATCGTAATACGTCTTAAGGAAATGTTAATGCCTTTAGGGTCGTGAATAAAGCCAATGGCTTTTATAACTTGACCAAAGTTAGCCAAAGGCTCTCCCATACCCATAAATACTATGTGAGTAAGCTCTGGGGCAAGCTTTAAAAGATGTATGAACTGTTCAACAATTTCATATGCTTCAAGGTTTCTTATTAAACCCATTGTTCCTGTTTTACAGAACTTACAGCCCATCGCGCATCCAACTTGAGAGGAGAGGCAAGCGGTTTTTCTTCCCTCTTTGTCAGTTAGTAGGACGCATTCTATAACTTTGTGGTCTTCAAGTCTTATAGCAAGTTTAGTTGCACTATCACTTTCACTTTTATCTATCACTTGAGAGGAAAGTGGAGAATGAAATTCTTCAATTAAACGCTCTCTTAAAGGTTTAGATAAATCACTCATAAGAGCGAAATCTGTATCCCCTTTAACTAGATGGGCATAGATTTGTTTACCTTGGAATTTCTTCTCAAGTTTTAATTTTGTTACGAGTTCTTCTGGATTTAGTGCAAATAAACTACTCATTATATAGACCCCTTACATTGTAATCATACTAAAGATTGCAATTAATACACCTGTAATTCCTTCGCCACCTAATAAGCCACTGGAAATCAAAGCTGCATTTTGCTCAACTCCATTCTTATTCTTTATTAATTTTTTTGTAATGAGTATTGTTAAAGCTCCTAGTGCCATAATAGAAGAAATATAGTTAGGTAGGTAGAAACCTAAGCCTAAAGTAGCAGTTGGTAACTTGGTAAAGAATAAGATAACACCAATTACAATACCAATCATGAGTGCGGTATTGTTACCTAATCCACCAATCATAGTTGCAACAGCATTTGCTTGAGGAGCAGGAAGTGCTGCAGTACCAAATGCGCCAAATGATTTTTTAAGTGCAAACAGTACAAATACTGCAATGATAGCACCTATGATACCACCAATTCCTTCAGCCACTAATTGTGATTTTGGATCATTTTTAAGTAAATAGCCACTCTTTAAATCATTCATGACATCCCCAGATAAGCCACAAGCAATTGCAACTACAGTGGTGATAGAAAAAGCTGCAACGAGTGTTGGCTTTAAGATAAGAGATATTCCAAGTACTACTAAGATTGCAAAGATTTCCATTGGGTTAACGCCGGTTTGTCCTGTGAGCATTCCAGAAAGATAAGTTGCAAGAAATACTCCAACAATTAATAAGATAGCTTCAAAAGCGGTAATTTCAGTAGTTAGGGCAAGCAGAACTGTTGCAAAAACAAGTACTACTAAGATTTTAATTAAGAGTGGTTTATTAATAGCTTTCTTTTCGCTTCCTTTCTTTTGAGCTTTAGCAAGGTCTATTATTGCTTTTAAAAAGACTCCAATTCCAGTTCCTACCATTAAACCAATACCTAAGTTTTGTCTAAAACTATCAGCATCTTGCATGGATGCAAATAATCCAGTGGAAAGTCCAATAGGGGTTAATAAATAGTAACCTAAAATGGTTCCCAAGAACCAAACAAGTGCTAACACTGGTCCAATGATTGCTCCAATTCCAAATGCCATTGGGGATACCCAGATGGAAAAAGAAGGAAATAAAGCACTTCCCTTAAACGGGGTAACAACTGAGGGGATCCACATTAGTTTATCTCTTAAGTAGGTAAAAAGGGCAGAAGCTCCTAAGGAAGTGAATAAGGTTTTTCCACCCTTTCCTTCTTCCATGCCAACTTTAAGAGTTGTATAGCTAGATAGTCCTATAGGATACGGAAGCTTTTCTTTTTCAATAAAATTGAGACGAAAAATAGAAGTGAAGAGGGTTCCTAAAAGCGCACCAGTTACAGCAAGTATAACAACTTGTAAGACTGGAATGTTTTGCTCAGGGGATAAAATCCAGAGCCCTGGAAGGGTGAAGGCAAGGCCTCCTGCAACCATTGCACCAGCACTCATTAAGGTATGAGTAGTGTTTACTTCTTGAATTGTAGAGCCTTTTGCTTTTTTTAAGGCAACCATACTTAATACAGTTACAAAGACTGTAGGCCAAGGAAGGGCTCCCATTTTAAGCGCTACATATAAAGAAGAGGAGGTGATAATAATCAAACCGATTATACCGATAATCAAACCTCTTAGGGTTAAAGAAGAGTTAGTGTTTTTCATAATTACATTTTGCGACAAAGTGTAATTAATGTCTATTGGTTTGCTGGTAAATGAAATAAAATGGAATATCAGTTTTATTATACAAAAAGGCTTGAATTTGTATAATAAAAATGCATATTATTCAAATATAAAAGATTTCTTATAGGAGTACAAAAATTATGAAGAAAGTTTTAATCGTATTAGCTTTAATTTGTTTAGTCGCTTTCCCAGTTATGGCTGGAAACAGTTATACTGGCGTTACAAAGAAAAACTCTGTAGGTGTAGGCCTTAACCTTGGTACTAACACAGGTGTTGGTCTTCGTTTTGGTATGGGTAGTTTTGATATCCTTGCAAATGTAGGTGTTAATAATTTCTCTTTCAATCCTTTCACCTTGTCCGCTGATGCTGCTGTTTCTTACAAAGTTTATACCATCGATGGTGGTAAAAACCTTAAGTTCCCTATCACAGTAGGTGTCGGTGCAAAGACTTCTATTAAATTTGGTGACAAAGTTGATTTTAATCTTGGCGTAGTTGTACCAGTAGGTATCGAATACACCTTTGCTGAAGTTCCTATCACCCTTTATGTTCGTCTTGCTC
>CAYYEN010000246.1:0-5275 GCA_964470795.1 uncultured Spirochaetaceae bacterium
AACTGTTGTTTATTTAGTTTTAATTCACTTTCATACCATTGTGCTAAATACTCTTTGTAAGTAGTTGAATCAGTATTATCCAATGCCCCCACGGAGAATGCATGAGCCTCTGCTAAATTATTAATTTGATACTGCAAACCAGCAAGGATTTTACTTATGTGAAAAATTTTTGAATAATCAAAGAAAGGTTGTCTTTTTGAATCTAAAGAAATTATATCATCAAAGATTAAATTTCTAGCATTCATAGCAAAAGACCTCTTATTATCTTTATTATCTTTAATATAAACAAAAAGTGGATCTAACATTTTCTTGTCAATTAATTTATATTCTGAATATTCTGATAATTTTGTTGAAAAAAGAAGTATTGTAGAAAACAAATCAAGTACTTTATAATTCATTAAATTAACTCCTTAATCTTATTAAACACTACTTGGGTAAACTCTTCGCCTTTTAAGGCCTTAGAATTTATAACTAGAGCCTTTCCGAAATTATCGTATATAGTTTTTGGATTTTCCAAGTAAACAATGTCATACTTTGTTAAATACTCATCATTTTTAAAAACAGTTTTATTAAGTGGGATATAATAGATTTTGGAACCAAATCTTAAACTTGAAGAAGAAAAAGATAATATTGAATTGGTTTGTCTAGACACTATGGTTTCTCCAAGATTCTTATTATAGCTAAGATAATACCAATTAGAACCTGTCAAAATACAACCTTCTTTATTAGGAAATTCAGAAATCCAGAAACAATAGTTCATTCTTTTCAAGGTAGAATATTTTTTATCAATAACAGTAAGCATTATCATAGAAATAAATTCTTTGAAGAAGGTTTGTCGTTTGCTCCAAACACTTTCAATCAATTTAGTATGGTTTACCAATTGTTTGTAAAGGTTCCAAATAGTCCTATAGTTAGCATTATTTTGTAGAACATAATTAGGTTTAGGGATTGAGTGTAAAGTTGTAATTGTCTGAAATTCCGGTGTTTCTAATATAGAAATTGCAAGAAGTTTTAGCTTAATAACGGCTTTTACTCTATCGCTATTTGGAAACTTCTTTTTGTAACTATGAATATAGCTATCGCAGTTGATAACACAATATTTTAAAAAAGTTTTTAGTACTTGATTTTCAAGAGTATTACACTTTTCTTCTCTGACAATTGCCATGATTTTTTGTTTCGTTCCAGCTTTTTGAGCAATTGAAGTACCTGGTTGTCTTGTTAGCCACCTAAGACAGTGCATGTCGATTTGTTGCACTTTTCCTATCGAAACAAGTTCTCGTTTTCTTTGTAAGATGTGGCGTAAATGATTTACTGTATTTGTTATAGTGTCTAGCTCTTTTATAGCAATCTTAGTAATTAAACGTAAGGGCGGTTCTTTATCTGCCTGGTTATTTTTTAGCATACTATAAACAGCTTCATAAGAAACTGGTAAGGCTTTACTTTTTATGTAAACTCTATAATACCCAACTTCTTCATTCTCTTTTCTAGCATTAGCATACAAATCAGAATAAAAGTCTAATATGGAATTTATTACCTCAAACTCTTCTTGATAATCATCCTCTTTTTTATCTCGAGTAAAATAAGAATGAACACTTGAAGAGCTAATAAACTCTTCTGTTTTAAATATTTCTGTGCTGTTATCACGACGTACTAGAAATTCAGAAGGGGGTAATTCCATTTTATCTTACTACACCCTTCCACTGGAAGAACAAGTTCTCCGTATCATCTACGATGCTTTTATAAGTTTTTTGTAATCCTTCATCTCTAATATTATTAATAGTATTATTGATTTTATTTAACGCAATTCTTGATTGTTCTGAATCTTTCGACAACCCATTTAATTTTGGTAAAATCTTCATTTCAATTTGATCAGAAAGTGCATAATCAAAGTTAGTCTGACTATTTACATTAGGATAAGCATTAACATAACTCTTTATAGATTGCCATACACGGTGTGCAAAAGGTCTATTAACGCTAGCTAGAGCATCATTTATTTGTGTAATAACATCTTCTAATCGGTTTGCATTAGTACTCGATAAGGTATTATTAGAGAGGTTTCTCCATTGCTCAAGATTAATATATGTGTCATCACTATAGATACTGTTAAAATCTGTTATTGTAGGATTAGATTGCAATTTCTTAGGCTTACCAAATCTTAACACATTCGCTCTATCGACAACCTTATCAGAAAGTGTTTGGGTGGTTTCATCTTCATTCATTGTACCAACAAACAGATTGTTCTTACCAACAAATAAACGTCTTCCACCAGCTGCCGCAGAAATAGAACCACATTCTATTTCAATTTCAGCTGCTCTTCTTGATTCAGTATTATTTTCATCAATAGTTCTTCTGACTTCCAATTTACTTAATAAGTCAGAAAAATAATATTCAACTCTTGCTAGGTTCATCTCATCAAGCAAGATTAAATTCATTGGTAATTTTGTTGAATCTGCATATTGAGCCTTAATATTTGAGTTATTGAAGATATCAAACTGCCACAGTAAACGAGATAATTCAGTTGCTTTATACTTGTACTGCATATAGTTATAAAAACCAAGCATATCTTGAGGACTATCCCATCTTGGCTGAACAGCAACAGGTATGAAATTCATACCACTAGCTTGTGCATAGAGCTGAGGTAGCAAGCTTTTTCCAGTACCGGAAATACCTGAAAGTACCATGATAGGTGAATTATCTGCAACTTTAAGCCCTGTATGGAATGCATTGATAATTCTTTCATCAAATATAATTTGATTATTCTTCAAATTGTTCTTAAATTTGTCCAACCATATATCTTCATTAACAGCTGTATTACTCTTTAGATTTTTACCCTCCATGGAAACAATGCTATTATCCAAATCCTCCCAAACCAATTTTGCATTCTCTTTTATAGCTTGGTATGGTGCCGTTGCAATCTTACCTTGTTCAATTTTAGTATTAATCTCTTGCAAAGCATCTGATTGTTTACTGATTTTATTTTCAAGATTTTCTTTTGTTTCTTTTAATTCTTTTAAAGCATTATTTAATTTATCTAGTTCTTTTTCTAAAAGACTTATCTCACCTTTAAGGTTAATGATTTCAGCATTAAGTTCACTCTTTTGGGTATTTAATTGCTCAATAGTGCTATTAAGACCTTTTAACTCATTATCACGTTTAATTATATTTTCGTCTAGGCTTCTGATAGACAATTCTAAATCTTGATTTTTCTGATAAAGTTCTTTATTTTCACTTGTTAATTTATCATTTTCTTCAATCTTTTCCGCAGAAGATTTAGCAAGTTCTTCGATTTCGTTATTAAGTCTTTCCAACTCACGACGCTTTATTTCAAGTTCTGCCTCATGAGTTAATATAAACTCTTCCGCTTCTTTTTTTTGATTAATTAAATCTTTAGCTGATTGAACTTGAGCTTCCATATTCTTAAGCTCTTCGTTCTTTAAACCCAAAGTTCGATCTGCAATTTTTATATCTGATTGAACTTCCTTTAACCTATCCATGTAAGGAACTAATCGCAAAACTACTAAGGAAGTTATAACTAATAAAACTATTAACGCTATCAATACTACATATAAAGCTACCATTAGATTTCTCCTCCAAGACTATTCTTTTTTTTAGTTAGCAATTCAATTTGGGCTTCTAGAGAACCTAATGTTTTATTTTTATCCGCAATTTGATTATTTATACTTGCTAATTGACTTACTTTATTTTCATATTCTGTTACAGAAGTTTGTAAAGTTGTCTTTCTTGAATTTAAAGTACTTATAGAAGATTCTAAAGTTGTCTTTTGTGTTGTTAATCCAGTAATTTCTAAATTCAATTTATCTCGTTGTGTTGCAAGATTAGTATTTTCTTTATCAGAGGAAGTTATTGAGGCTTGCAAAGACCCTAACGTTTTATTAGCATCACTAATTTTAGTATTTAGAGTACTTAACTCACTATTCTTTGAATCAATAGTTTTCTGCGTTATAGCAAGCGTATTGTTTAAAGTTCTTAAATCAGCAACAGAGTTGTTAAGATTGTCAAAACTTGTTTGCAAATTACTTATTTGAAGATTTAAGCTATCTTTTTCTTGATATAAACTGGAAACATTATTGTTTAAAGTCGTCTTTTCATTGGCTAAGTTTGTAATTTCCTGATTAAGAGTAGTTACTTTTCCACTTAAGATATCATTTTCCTTAGATAAAGAACTATTGTCTTTCGTAAAATTGGAAATTTGTTTTTCTAAAGTACTAACTTGCCCTTCCATTGAGGTCTTATTAGTTTTTAGTTGAGAAATAGAAGAAGTAAGAGTTTCTTTTTCATTCTTTAAAACAGCAATATCAGTTTCATAATTCTTTTTTTCCGAACTCAAATTACTATTTTCTGTAACTAATAGAGTTTTCTTTCCAGTCAAATCTGAAATGTCAACTTCTAAAAGCGTTAAAGTTGTTTCATTATTGTTAATTTTTGTGGAAAGCGTTTTTAAATCCGCTTCTAGAATTGATTTATTAGAAAGTAAAGTATTGTATTCTTTATTCTCCTGTTCATAATTATTATTGAGCTGGGTATTTAAAGACTGCAATCTAGAATACTCAGAGTTTACAGAACTATATTTGGCATTACTATCATCAAGCTTTGTTTGTAATTTATTATTCTCATCTGTTAAATAGGTATTTCGTTTTTCTAACGCTTCATTATCTAACTTTAAAACTTTGGCTTTATTGCTATCAACATCCAGCGTTGAAATACTCGTTTGTAATTCTTGTTTTTTATCCTCAAGTTTTAAATTCTCACTTTCCAAAAGAGTCCTTTTCTCGTTAGCAGTATCTTCTAGAAGTTTTAGCTCTTCAAGTAAAGCAACTTTTTCTTTTTCAGCATTTGTTCTAAATTCAGTTAAGGTGGAATCCCAGATTAAAAAATCGGAGGTGTATAGAGTTAAACCAATAATAGAACCTACAGCAAGTACAATAATCAATAATCTTATGAAATTATAATGCTTGTGTAATTTTCTATTTCTTTTTGTTCTTTTTTTTTCAACAGTACTGTTACCCAGATCAACCACAAGATCGGGTTCTTCAATAGTTTCCATATTTCTTCCTTATTCAATACATGATAACTTTAAAAGTAAGTGTCTTTCAAGTTTAATTTCACTAAAAATCACTCTTTTAGACACTTTTATCATCATATTCAGTCTTAGGTAAGAATTTAAACTTTAATTGTATGAAAACTATTGATAATATTACCTATTTACAGAGGTTTTTGCAAAAGTCGCCAAGTAGCGTAAAAAATGTAAAAATAT
>CAYYEN010000247.1:0-5272 GCA_964470795.1 uncultured Spirochaetaceae bacterium
TTCTTCGTCAGGTTTTGAGAATTACATACATATTTTGTTAATAATTTAATTAAAAAATGCTTTACAGTCATTGTATTTTTTAGTATATTTTAGTTGGTCATTAATCACATCTTACGAAAAATCTTTACAGTCTGCAACCCCCGAACTTATTTAACACCTTGGTTCGGGGGTTGTTTTTTTTGTGCCTACGCAGTAAATGTAAAATCTGGATTAATCTTTATTGGGTATGCCAATTCGTCGCCACCGATAAAACTATCTTGTGTACTGTCTACTTTTGACAATGTAAAGCCATACAAAATTGAGGCTCCAGTACCTTCTGCCGAAGAGCCAAAGTTAAATCCTAAAGTTAAACATTCAGTGCCTATCTGGCTTGTTTCTGAGCCTTTAATATTACAGTCAGCGTTAACAAGATTGTCTGCACTATAATGACTGCCGTCAACATCAAAATCAACTTTTATATTTGAACATTTGTTAAGGCTAAACTTTTGGCTCTGATTTGCAAGTACTCCAGTTACTTCTGCAAGTGCTTTTGCCGAAACATAAGTCTTTACGTTTGTAGATAAATCTTTTGTGTAATATGCATAAAGCTTGCTATTGCCACTGTTAACAAAAATGTTTTTATCTGTGAGGTCTACGAATGTTTTCTTGTTGCCGTATGTCGCAGTAAGTGCTTGAAATGCATAATTTACACCGAACACTGTTATTGTTTTACCATTAAACATAAATGTACAGTTTTCTTTATTTGCTGGGTAAACCTTTGGCATAGGCAATATCTTGAATGTTGTTTTGCCACTTTCTGATGTCATTGATAAATTACAAATAATAAATGAGTAAAGAGTACCTATGTAAGCCTGGCAGTTTATAATTTGTGTAAATGTACCAAGTGCTACTGCACCTTCATTACAGTGGAATTGACCTTGAATTGTGTCATCATTAGGAACATCTACAGTGTAACCTCTTATTTTGTAAGTTGGGCTATTTTCTGCAATCTGTAAACGATTGTTATTTATCATAAATACTTTTGCGTCTGTCTCCAGAGAGAATGATGTGAATGATAAATCACAGTCTGTTCCGAAGAAAGCCGTATTAATATCTGTGTCGTTATCTGTTTCAATCTGGATTGCAAAATTGCCGTTATTGTCAATAACATCTACAGACAATGGGTCTTCGGTTACATACTGACCCGCCTTTACGACAGTTATTTTTGCACCATTTATTGTTTTTGCTACAGTTTCGAATGGTGTCTTAGATGTAACTGTTACAATGTTATTAACTCTTGTAACTGTTGGCTCGCTGAAATCTAAGTAAACAGTCTCCATTGTTTTACCCAGTATCTCAACTTCTCTTGACACCACAATATCAGCTGGTACTGTATCGTCGTTTGAAACGATACGTGCCTTAAGTTTGTAACCGCTTAAATTGATATTTGCATTATATATTTTGATATAAGGGCTGGCTCCCGAGATAAAGTCTGCCTTAAATAAGAACTCTTCCAAAACTTCTGATGTAACGGCGTTTTGTGTCTGGATAAGAATTGACATTGAGCGGTCAACGCTCGGCAGAGTTCCTTTGACAGTTGCCGTGTAGTATGTTTCGTTTTCTTTTTTGAAGTCGAAAATCTCTGAAATAATATAAGTTGGAACATAAGAATACGGATACAATGGAATTAAATCCAGATTTTGTTCTCCGTTTTTCTGTAAGTTTCTTGCGGTTGACATTCTCTCATTCCAAGCACTCGAAGATGTCGAATTAAAGAGTGTTGTGTTGTAATTCATTTGTAATGCAATCTGAGATTTTGCAGTACATAACCCGAAATTACCGCGGTTTTTCTGTTGTTTTTCT
Organism: uncultured Spirochaetaceae bacterium; assembly: GCA_964470795.1. Classification (GTDB taxonomy): domain Bacteria; phylum Spirochaetota; class Spirochaetia; order Sphaerochaetales; family Sphaerochaetaceae; genus Bullifex. The sequence continues at coordinate 1,843 of CAYYEN010000247.1, forward strand.
GTGCGTGGGTTGGACGGAATAACATAAGCTCTGATTGTTCTTTTGTTCTTCCAACGCTGACCGACAGTGTCGCCCAGTTTGCCATAATAACAACCGCTCAAAAAGTTTTGAATTGCCATATGTGCCTCCTATACGTAGCGCAATATCTATTAAAATACTATAAAGACAAAAAAAAAGCAACATAAACTTTTGTTTATGTTGCCTTTTTAGCATAACAAAAATGTTAACTATGCAATAGTTACTTTTTTGTAAACGCTCTTTGAGCCGACTTTGTTAGAACCTCTCTTGTCGATGTAATAAGCATATACATCAACGTCTCCAGTCTGGAAAGTAGCGAGCCCAGTCTGTGTTGCGCCATTGTAAGGAGCTTCGAAAACTTCGACAATGCCTGATGTTTCCTGGATTGCAACTACTACCAACTTAGCATTTGCGCTGAAGTTTGTTGCAGTTGGCTGGTCCCAAGTGATTTTAACTTTGCCAGTTTCTTCTACTGCCGCAACGTTTGATGGAATCTGCAAGCCACCGTTTGAAATAAGCAATGTTGCTTTATCAAAACTGTTTCCAGAAATCATTCCTTTATTCAATTTGATAATAGCATTGCGAACTGACATTCCAGATGTGTTAAGTGCTGAAAGGTACTTAATCTGGTCTGCAAACAGTGCAGTGAACTTTGTGATGCTTGTAAAGCCACCACGTACATTCATCTGTGCATCAGTTTTTGGATTTGATGGAACTGAGTATGTTCTCACAGTACTCTTATCTTTCCATTTTGCCCCAACAGTCTGTCCTACTTTTCCGGTGTAGTTTGCCTTAAGCAAGTTAATAAGACCCATAATTGTATCCCCCTTTTGTTTGGTGTATGATTTACTATACACTTATAGTTTATTTTTTGTCAACTGTTTTTTCTGGATTTGGCTTGTAAGAAAAAATAATGAAAGTAACGACTTTTCGCCAGTAAGAGTACGGCATTTTTACTGTGTCTGTTTCTTCGTCGTACTCTATTACTGGGTTGCCGTCTTCTCCGATAGGGTCGGGCGGTGGTAAAAAGTCGTTTGTAGTGTCAACGATGTGCGATGTCGTGCAAGAGGTCAATACTAGCATTAAAACTGTCAGCATTGTTATTTTTTTGAAACGCTTCATTTTCTAAAACTCTCCCTTTAATGTTTTCTGTTTGTTTTTCTGCAGTTGTTGCTTTGATATTTTCTTGGTCTGTTTTCTTTTTCTGCTTGAAATACATTCTTGCAAAAATAATTGTCGTTATCAGAAATAACAACGCAACTGACGCAATTATAATTACTATCTTTGTCATTTGTTTGTGTCCTTTAATATTTTGATTTTGTCAAAATAAATCGAAATAAAAGTAGGTGACCACATAGCAGTAATTGCCAGTCCAGAGTAGATGATTTCATCTACATCAAGAGTTATCACCTCTAAGCCCTTAAGGATAGTTAAAATTGCCACCCACAAACTTGAGAACAACATAGCAAAAGCAGACATCTTTTTTGCTCCCACTTTCTTTGTTTCTTCTTTCTCTGTTTCTTTGATTTCTTCTTCCATTGCGATTTCTCCTTTTATTTTATTCTCTCCGACAACTCGCGGACGGTTTTTTCTATTTTTTCGGTGTTAAGATTTACGTTTTCGAGTGTCACTTGCATTTTTGCAAAAAGGCAGTCGTGCTCGTGTATTTTCTGGAGTAAAGCGTTTCTTTCGTTTTCGCTTTCTTTGTTTTGCTCTATTACTGTGTCTTTGAACATATTAAACTTTGTCTCGATTTTTACAAACCTTTCTGTGATTGATGTAAAAATCTTAATGATTGAGATTGCTGAAATTAAAAGGGAAATTGTTGATGTAATTATTGTTATGTACTGCATCTCCCCCCCTATACTTTTATTATAAAGTTAATACCAGTTTGTTTGCCGTGAGTAGTTGAGCCAACTCTCGGTTTTCCGTTTTTACCGTCATCTGTTATTTTTTTTGCAGTTGCTATATCTTTATATTGTTCTGGTTCATACAATACTCCACCCCCTCCTGGGGCATTGCTTGACGCACCGTTTATTAAGTGCCAGTGTCCTTGCATTTGGTCATCTTTAAATTCTCCGATATTATAAACATCGTGTTCTTTGATATTCAATTTTTCGTTTTGTCCTGCACCGACTAAAACTGTTTCTCTGTAATCTGGTAAATTAAAAGTAGTCGAGCCGTCGCCACTTCCGTATGTTTCGCCGATGACCCCAAGAAGTTTTGCGTAAGTAGTACGTGAGACCGCTGAACCGTCGCAGAACAAAAAACCCTCGGGCGCAGTAATGCCAGCAAAAGGAAAAACGGCTCCAGTCGGTATTGGATTTATAAAAGCCTCTACGTCATAGCGTTCGCCCTTAATATCAATCTGTCTTATTTTCATAAATATTTACCCCCTTTTTTATTTATTGAATAATAAGTGTGTCATTAACTACTTGTAACTCTTCGTCCCGAAGATAAAGCACTTCGTTTTCAACGTACGGCTCATTATACCAATAAAGCCGTAAAACGTACCAAACTTCATTTACTACATATTTGTTATTTTTGAACTTTAATATTTTGCTTTCTATAATTTTCTGGTTGCCTTTATATTTTGTTGAAAGTACCAAAAGATAATAATAAGCATTTTCTGTGTTTGATACATTGTTCGTAAAGAAAAAGTTCTGTTTGCTTGTTGTTTCGTTGATGTATGTTATTGCGTTTTCTGAAAAAAGAATTAACAAAAACTGTTTCTCGAAGTTGTTTTTAATAATCTCGTTGTCGGTGAAACTTACAGAGATAATATTTTTATCGTTATCGATATCGGCTTGGTTAATCTGAATTGTGGTTGATTCTGGATAAACTAAATAAATGTTTAATGGCTCAAAAACTTTGTTAATTATTAAGTTTTTGAGTTTTTGAGTGAGTGCATTATTTTTGTACATCTTTTTATCTGACAAACCTAAATATTGCCAATATTTTTTGACTATTTGAGAGCACACTCTATTTAATTTTGTAAAAGCAGAAAGACTTTCTTTTTGCATTTCTGTGCGCGGTGCGTGAGAAAATGGTATTGCCTTTACAAAATGCTTTTTATACTGCTTCGTGCCGTATGTTGTGCCGAGTTTGCCATTGTATGAACTGGTTAAAATGTTTATCTGTGCCATATTTGTATAGTAATTTAGTTTTTTTGCTCCGTCAATATTTGTGTTGTAAAAGTGCTTTTAAGCACTTAAAAAACACGAATGACTACCAGTTGCCAAACTGGTAGTCGTGAATGTTTTTTATCAGCAGATATCCTAAAAACAACGAGTGCGTATGGAGCGAGCATATAGGGCGCTTGGCGCGCGCCCGGTCGTACGACTTTGGTTTTTGTTTGTGCAGACTTCGCAAAAGGCAAAGCTACCCGAGACATCAAGGCGAGTGGTAAAAC
>CAYYEN010000248.1:0-5247 GCA_964470795.1 uncultured Spirochaetaceae bacterium
ATCGTTTATGGCAATATAGATGAAGAAGAATTACCAATTATAGAATTTAAAGGAGAAAATAAAATGAAATTAGAACCATTTGAAATTATTGAAAAATTATTAGGGGAAATTAAACCGGTTGGTGCAACACACATTGATACAGAAAGATTTGAAAACTTAAATAATTATGAAGATTTGATTAAACAATTAGTCTTTAAATATGCAAGTTTAATTGAAAATAAAGATAGATACGAACACAGTGTAAAAATTGTAGGTGAAAGAGCGTTAAAATTCATAAAGTTTTTAAATAATGAATTAGGATATTATATTATTGAAATTGCAAATGAAATGACATTAAAAGAATTTAATAAATTATATTTAGGTAAAGCAGTTCATTGCAAGACAGAAGAACTTGCGAACGAGTTTTTAAAACTTGCAGATAGTTTTGGCTATAATTGGAGTTCAGGACATAAATCAACAAGTTATAATCTATGGAGCACATTTAATTGGAACACTTATTATAGGATTGATAGGGAAAAACGTGTTGCTCGCGGCAATATAAATGTTGCAAATTTACCAATTGTAGAATTTAAAGGAGGAAAGTGAAATTATGTTAGGAGTGGAAGTGTTATTACAAGATAAAGACATAAGCGAAGAAGTTAAAAAAGAAATTAAGATTGAAGTGAGCGTAAAAGAAGAAAAAGGGGATAATCCGTGTCCACAACCCGTATACTCAGCTATACAAAAAAAGAATACCCTAAACCACCAAGTCACCCCAACAAAAAAGGAATTTCCTAAACCACCAAGTCACCCAAGACATAACGATTATCCAACAAAAAAACTTAAACTTCTGATTCCTCCGTATTATGAGGAACCAAGAGAAGCACCAGATTATCCAACTTCTAAAGAATTAAAAATTATTAGAAAGATTCAAAAATTAGAAGATAAATTAAAACGAATAAGATATGGTTCGTGGTAAAGAAAATAAATGAATGATTAAAAGACCACCCATAAGTAGAAAAAATAAAGGAATTTATATAATCAAAAAATAAAAGAAAGCAATAGGTGAAATTATGAAACAATACTTAGATTTATGTAAAACCGTATTAGAAAAAGGAACAACAAAAGGAGATAGGACTGGAACGGGAACAATATCCTATTTCGGACATCAAGCAAGATATGACTTAGCTGATGGATTTCCGTTGTTAACTACTAAGAGAGTCCACTTGAAATCGATTCTACACGAGTTGATTTGATTCATCTCCGGAGATACTAATATTAAATATTTGGTAGATAACGGAGTTAGAATATGGAATGAATGGCCTTATGAAGCCTTTAAACAGAGTGAGGACTATAACGGTGAAACATTAGATGAGTATGTTGAACTAATTAAGAACAGTAAAACCTTTGCTGATAAGCACGGAGACTTAGGTCCGGTATACGGTAAACAATGGAGAGATTTCGGCGGAGTTGATCAGTTAGCAGAATTGATTGAACAAATTAAAACTAATCCGAATTCAAGAAGATTAATTTTAAATGCTTGGAATCCTCCAGAAGTTCCGTTGATGGCTTTACCACCCTGTCATCTACTATTCCAATTTTATGTAAATGACGGAAAACTATCATTACAATTATATCAAAGAAGCGGTGATGTATTTTTAGGAGTTCCTTTTAATATAGCATCGTATTCTATTTTATTATTAATGGTAGCACAAGTAACAGGTTTAGAACCTGGAGAATTCATACATACAATTGGTGATGCTCATATTTATGAAAATCACTTGGAACAAATTAATACTCAACTTGCAAGGAATCCTCGTGAGTTACCGGTATTAAAACTAAATAAAGAAGTAAAATCTATATTTGATTTCAAATACGATGATTTTATTTTAGAAAACTACAGTCCACATAAAGTAATTAAAGGAAAAGTGGCTGTATAAGGAGGTAAAGATGTCAAAAATAAAAAAAGCAAATGAATCGATCGATAAAGTCGTATTAACCTTAGCTGGTTACGGCATACCGTTTAATAAATCACTAGAGTATTTAGCTTTAGTAGATGTATTAGAGTATACGAAACAACTAGAAGAAGAAAATAAGAAACTAAAAAATATAGTATCGAAAAATGTAATCGAAGTAACTAAAACAAATTCAGGTAAAGTTATAATCGAACCAACACCTTATGCAGATACTAGAACGATCGAAACAGATATTACCGAAGAAATGTTAATGAGTGATACACTTAAACATATTGAAGCTGTTAATAATCTATTAAAACATTCTGCTCTTAAATTAATAGAAGCAGGAAAAGTACACGATAGAACTAAAATCGGTGAAGACTTCGATGCATTTTTCAAGATAATTAAATCGGGTAGAACTGGTGAGGATTTCTTTAGATCAAGATGGTATAAGAAACATATTCGAGAAGAACGTCACCATATTAATTCAAGAGTTCCGAAGAAAGTAAATCTATTCGATGTATTAGAAATGATTACAGATGTAGTTGCAGCAGGATTAGCAAGAACAGGAAAAGTATATCCGGTTAATTTAACTGATGAGGTATTACAAGAGGCAGTTAAGAATACAGTCGCTTTATTAATTAGCGAATCTGAAACGGTAGATGGTAAAACTAAAGAAAGAGGTTAATCATGTTAGATAAAATTAATATAGAAGAAAATAACAAAGTAGATACACCAGAAATGCAAGTAGGAAATAATGGATCGGTAGAAGTAGTATGCGGTCCAATGTTCGCGGGGAAGACGGAAGAACTTCTCAGAAGGATTAGAAGATTAGAATATGCAGGAAAAGATTTTGTTATCTTTAAACCTACAATCGATGATAGATACGGTAAAGATGAGATCGTATCACATAACAATAATAAGCGCGATGCCATTAATGTTAAATCATCAGGAGATTTATTAGACTATCTAATAGATAATTACGTCATCAAAGATTTAGATGCAGTAATCGTAGACGAGGCTCAATTCTTCGATAAAGGAATAGTTAAAGTCGTAGATCATTTAGCCGATCAAGGTATTAGGGTAATCATTGGTGGATTAGACCGAGACTTTAAAGGTGATCCATTTGGACCAATGCCTTATCTATTAGCCATTGCAGAGAACGTTACTAAGCTAACAGCAATCTGTATGGTGAGTGGGGAACCAGCTACAAGATCACAAAGATTAATAAATGGTAAACCAGCTACATTGAATGATACAATCGTGGTAGTAGGAGCAACAGAATCTTATGAAGCTAGATCAAGATCAAACCATATGGTTCCAGAAAAGTAAGTGAGAGATATGAAAATTTATATTAGAAGCAAAAACCCATTGGGAAACAGGTAATATTATAACGTTAATGAAAAAATTAATATTCAATAAAACTAAAGAAAGAGGTTAATCATGTTAGATAAAATTAAAAAACTAAAAGTACAGGCAATGAAGGACAGAAATAAAATTGAACAAGACGCATATAATGCTGTCATTTCCTCAGTACAAACAGCACAAGGTAGGGGTGTTGAAGTAACAGATGCAACGGTATTAGATGCAGTTAAAAAGGAAATCAAAATCTTTAAGGAAACTCAAAGTTCAGATAAATCTCTACTAGAACAATACCAACAAAAAGCAGAAATATTAGAAAGCTTATTACCTAAGCAATTAACAGAGGATGAATTAACTTCTTTATTTAATGATAATAAAGAAACTATCAAAAATCCAAAAGAATTCATGAATTTATTAGAAACATTAGGTTATACCGGAAGATATGATAAAGGCTTAGTTGCAAGAATCGTATTGAAAAAGTAGGAGGAAATATCTATGATGTACCGAGATGTGGATGTAATGCCCCTGTTGCGGTATAGTTATTTAATATAATATAAAAAATAGAAAAGGAGAGATATTATGGAATATCTAAAATACGGACTATTATCTATAGTCCTAGTAGTAGCAGTGGTGGGAGTGTTGATATGGTTATTTGGAAAAGTTACTCCAAATAATTGGAAAAACCAAAACTATAGCAAGGGTTATGGAAAATCATTATTCTTAGCTATTATATTTGTAGTGATAGCTATAGTAATATTTGTATTCGCTATTAAATTAATTGTGTAAATAATTAATTTATTCGTGGAAGTATTCATCGCTAAGAAAGACGAGTTTAAATAGCTTGTCTTTTTCTTTTATATATTATAATACAGATAATAGGAATATGTCATAACAATTAATAGGTTAGTAATATCAAGGAGGGTATTTATGAAAGAATATCATAAAATAGAAACATTATTTGAATTCGACATGGAAACAAAGAGATTCAAGAACAACGTATTCTACAACAAAACAGTAGAATTACTTAAAGACCACCTTTGGGAATTCACTGAAAAAGTGGACGGGACTAATTTTAGAATCCATTGGGACGGCCATAAGTTAACTTATGGTGGTAGAACAGCAGCTGCTGAATTTAATTCAGAACAAATAGAATTCATTGAACAAAATTTAGTCAACGAAGACGTGGAAATGTTAATCGAACAAAAATTCAAAGATAAAGAAGTAACAATATTCGGAGAGTTATACGGTAAAAGAATTCAAAAGGTTGGTAACTTATATAATCCAGATAATTTCGAATTCAAAGTATTCGATATATATTTACCGATAAAAGAAAAACCAATCTCAAATAAATATGTTAACAGAATAGTTGTTAACAGTATCGCTAAAGATCTTGGTTTTGATGTAGTTCCTGTTATTTTAATAGGAAACATTGAAGAAGCAATTAGTTATGTAATGAAAAATGATAAATCAACTTTCTCAGAAGCACCTTTAGAAGGATTAGTTGGTGTACCGAAAGGAAACTTACTAGATGAAAACGGTGAAAGAATTATCATTAAGATTAAGAAACGAGATTTACTGAAATCAATTTAGTAAATAAATAGTAAAAAATCTCTTATGTAAATAAGACTCTTGATGTAAGTCAGGAGAATTCAGGAATTTGCTCCAAAGCTTCATCCTGGTAACCCTTTGCTTGGTCAACATAAATGTAGTCGCAAAAGGTTATATTAAAAATCATTTTTACTATTTTAAATAAATAAAAAAAGGAGGTTACCTATGGAACCAGAAGGAATAATTTCAATCACATTAGAAGATGAACCTGAAAATAGATTAGTTATGAGAGGGGATTTATCGGTTCTGAGAGGGGATTTGTCGGGAACTATACAAATAAATAATACAGAAGGGTTAGAATTTAACGGTAATGAAACCAGAAGAATATACGTAGAAGAGACCC
>CAYYEN010000249.1:0-5234 GCA_964470795.1 uncultured Spirochaetaceae bacterium
AGAAGTTCTAAATTACGTAAACCGTATTGAAATTGGTAATGGCTTAGTTGCCGGAACTTGTGTAGTAATACTTGCCATTGTATTAGACCGTATCACAATGGGATACGTAAAAAAGGACAAAATAAAAAATGACTAATGAAAATATTATATTAAGAGTTGAAAACTTATCAAAGTTGTATGGCATAGACAAATACCATGCAACTGCCTTAATGAAGGAAGGTAAAGACAAAGCCGAGATTTTAAAACGTACTAACGTTAATGTTGCACTAAATAATGTCAGTCTTGAAATTCCTAAAGAAAAGATAGTTACCATTATAGGACTTTCCGGCTCTGGTAAATCGACCCTTATCAGATGCTTTAATCGATTAAACACAGAAACAACAGGAGCCATCTTCTTCGGCGATAAGAACCTGAAGGAGTTAAGTAAAAAAGAGCTCAGGGAGTTTCGTCGCAATAAGGTTTCGATGGTGTTTCAATCCTTTGCACTCCTTTCAAACCGAAACGTTATGCAAAACGTTGCCTATGGTTTAGAGGTAAAGGGGATGGGAAAAGCTGAGCGGGAGACGAAGGCAAAAGAATATCTAACTCTTGTAGGCTTAGAAGACTATGAGAACTCTGAAATTACACAACTATCGGGTGGGATGAAACAACGCGTTGGTATTGCAAGAGCGCTATGTAATGAAAGTGAGATAATCTTGATGGATGAACCTTTTTCAGCCTTAGATCCCCTCGTAAAATCTGACTTGCAGTTTGAACTGTTACAAATTCAGAGAAAACTAAATAAAACCATCATCTTCATCACCCACGATATAGATGAGGCATTTAAACTAGGAGACTATGTGGCCATAATGAAGGATGGAGAAATCATCCAATATGATACTCCTGAGAATATGAGCTTAAATCCTAAAACAGATTATGTTCGCTCTTTTATCGAAAATGCTGATAAGGCTAAAATCCTAACAGTCAAAAACATCATGATAAAACCAGATGCTTTAATTAAACAAACAGATAGCGTGGAGTATGCAATACACGTTATGAAGAAAAAAGCTTTTTCAACAGTCTATGTAATCAACAATAAGCTAGAATATAAGGGTATTGTTGCAATTAAGGATGCCATTAGGGCTAAAGAAGAAAACTTAACCATCAAAGAAATCCTCAACACCACAGAGCCAACAGTTAAAAGTTCCACTTTGATATCTGACATTCTCTCGCTTGCCTCAGAGTCTAATTATCCCCTTGCAGTAGTTGATGAGAACAATTTATTAGAGGGCATTGTAACAAAATCGAGTGTACTTTCAACCCTCTCTAAATAGATAAGGGGCTTTTCAGCCCCTCCTCTTTTAACCTTTAAAGCCTAGTGCTTTTGCAACATTTACTACAAAGTCTTGAACGTTTGTAATAATGCCAGTTGCAGATAGACTTCCTCTATCCTTGAGTTTATTAGTAGCAAATTCTGAAATATCGACACTATAAATATAAATTGGTCGAATTTCTCCATCAACTTTTCTAAAGGACGGAGTAATATTTCCAGTTGCTATAGTATGAAGTTGCGTTGCCAAACAGATTACCGTAGTAGCTTTTTTAATCAAGTTCCTCATTGCGCCCTGTCCTTCATAGACATTGCCAACAACCTCAGGAAGAGGTCCATCATCCCGAATTGAGCCACAAAGCACAAAAGGTTTATTACACTTATTCATAGCATAGATAATACCATCATGTATCTTTTCTTTAGCAATAAAAGAAGGTATGGAACCACAACTTCTAATCTTATTAATAACATCTAAGTGGTTGTAGTGACCATTAGGAACAGACTCTTGGGTATAGATATTTTGACCCAGTGCAGTTCTAAAATAAGCGGCTTCAAGATCATGAGTTGCTAAAGCATTACCAGCAAGGAGGCCGTCACAATATCCGTTTTCAATTAAGTATTGCATGGACGCTCTGCTATCGTTATCAAACGCAACCGCAGGTCCCATGACAAAGAGTACATTTCCATGCTCTTTTTCATACTTTAATAATTCATATAGCTTGTCGTAATCACGAGAAAAAGCAGTTTCACGGCTTCTTCCAGTTCTAAAGACAAACTTATCCTCTAGTCCATTTTCTTCGGCCGTAAAACCGGTGGTATGAACATAAATGCCCTCTTCTCCATTTTCACTACGTCCAAGGATAACCAGATCCCCTTCTTTTAGGTTTCGAGCTTCAACAACCTCTAATTTATTATCTTTAAAGATGACGGTACTATCCATACGACTTTCTTCAGCTAGAAGCCAAGTGCCTTCAACTTTAAAGTATTCAGGAAACATAGAGGTTGAATGGAAGTACTCAGGAGCAACTCCCTCTTTTACAACGGCTTTTAAGGTAACAGATGGACAGTCTTTAAAGCGTGTTTGGGAAAAATCAGGACCGATATATTTTGGTAATTCAAACATTTTATAATTCTCCTCTTAAAAGTGGCATACTCATACAGCGGGGGCCACCACGTCCTCTTGATAGTTCAGAGCTTGGAATTTGCACTATCTCAATTCCATTATTTTCTAATATTCTATTTGTAATGACATTACGATTATAAGCAATTACTTTCCCTGGACTAATACAAAGAGTATTAGAGCCATCATTCCATTGTTCTCGCTCCGAGGCGATCATATCATCTCCTCCACAATTAATGAGGGTTACTTTCTCTCTTTCAAGCGCCTTTGCTAATACTTGCTCTAATGGAAGAGTTAATTCAGTAATGCCACTCTTTGTAATCGAGAACAATTTAGAATGCTTTCTGATATAAGGATGGATAACAAATTTATCATAATCTACTTGAGTTAAGACAGTATCTAAATGCATAAAAGCACGAGTTTTTGGAATCTTAAAGGCTATCACTTCTTCAACTTCTGTTTTTTCAAACAAACTACGAGCTAATACCTCAATACCTTCAGGACTAGTTCGCTCTGAGATACCTATCATTATCACCTTATTTGATAAGTTAAAGATATCACCACCTTCAATATTAAATAAATTCTTTCTCTCATAGTATTTATTAACTTGAGAATAGAGGGGATGATATTTAAAGATGTATTCAGCAAAGAGTGTTTCTCTGCGTCTAGTTATGGTATACATGCGGTTTATAGCTACCCCGTTTCCAATTACAGCAAAGGCATCCCGTGTGAAATATAGGTTAGGAATAGGCTCTAGAACAAAGCGAGAATCTGAGCTTAAGTAAGAGGCAAGACTGCCTTTTCCTAGATTTCCCAATTCTGTTTCAGTAATTCCACTCATTATTGAAAGTACTAAGCTTTTTGTATCTTCAATGGACAATAAAAAATGTTCAAGCTTTTCACTATAAGCATGGGCAAGTCCATTCTTAGAATCTTTTACAATATCCACAATAAAGGGTTTAACTAGTTTTGGATGAGTATCAAAGACTTCTGTTACTAGGTCCTCTAAGTACACTACTTCAGCACCATTTGCTACTAATACAGAGGCAAAGTAATCATGTTCAATTTGAGCTTGTTCTAGATATGGAATATCATCAAACAAAAGCTGTTCTAGAGAAGCTGGAACTAAATGTTCAAGTTCACGGCCTGGACGATGAAGCAGTACTTTTTTAAGAGGCGCTATTTCACTCTTTACGTTGAATATAGTATCTTCCATTAGCTCTTCTTCACTTTGAGTAAATCACGAATTTCTTCAAGTATAACTATATCATCAGCTTTCTTAGGAGGCGCTACTGGTTGAGCAGCAGCTTCACACTCTTTCTTAGCTGTTAACTCTTCTGCAATATCTTTAAAATGATTAAAAGCTTTTACTACTAAAAAGAGGAAGAATGCAATTAATAAAAAGTTAACAATGGCATTTATAAAAAGCCCATAACGAATGGCAACTTCTGCAGCATCCCCAACAGCTGGCTTTAAGATTATCTTCAAGGCAGAAAAATCTTGTCCACCTGTAAGAACACCGATAATTGGATTAAAGATATCTTTAACCAAGGAATTTACGATTGCAGAAAACCCAGCACCAATAATTACACCGATTGCCATGTCCAAGACATTGCCACGTGTGATGAATTTCTTAAATTCACCAAAAAAACCATTACTTTTACTCATGTCTCTTATTATAAAGGTTTTTTGTTATTTATCAACAAAGAGAAAAGTAATCTCCACTCAATAAAGCGGAGATTACAACTTTGGAGAAACTATAGATTAATCATCAATATCTTCTAAGTATTCATAAGGACCATAGGAAACTGCTGGCGTTTTACCATCTTCAGCTTCTTCTCTATCTCTTCCTTCAATATCTTCTTCTAAAAGATCTTCGAGTTTTTCATTTAATTTCTGAATAACCTTTGCCTTTGAAATATCAGTTACAGTACTCTTAACTTTATAAGTATTTTCAATATCACTATCACTTACGATTAAGTTATTTGCAATAGGAGTAGTAATAGCACCAACTAAGATATTGTTTGCTCCTTTTATTTTAGCACCTTCAGGAACATCCTTAATTAAGCAGTGGTAATAACTATTACTAGCATCATATTTTGCAACAGAGTTTACAAAGCTAACACTGCTCGGAACTGTACCAGTTACTATCATATTAATGATTACAGAATCAGCTGCCGCGTTTAAATCCTTAACTTCACAGTCTACAATTTCTAATTCTTCAGAAATATTAGAAAGAGTAATGCTATCAAAACTTAGATGTTCAATTTGAAGTTCTTCAATTGCAGAACCTATTAAAAAGTTTGAAAATTTTGTTTTATCAGTTGTTAAAGCCCAAGAGTTATCAAACCCACCAATTATCTTAAGTTCTTCATATCCAGTTAAAGTTGAAAGGTCTAAAGCTTCTAGTGTTGTTGAATTACCTGCAACCTTAATTGTAAGTTCATCATCTTCGTTACTTGTAGTCTTGGTTTTTAATTCATCCACAAGCGCTTTGATGCTCTTATAAGGGGTTGTTTTAGAACCATCTTCTGTAGTTGAAGTTGAACTGAGGTTTACATAATAACCATGATCAAAAGTTGCTTTATAGTATTTAACTAAATTAGCTTTTACTGTAAGAGTTTCAGCTTTTTCATCTTTATCTGTTAATTTAAGAGCTTTATAATCTGATTTAGAAAGTGTTCCTGCTTTTCTATCAGCTTTAGCAGTTTTCTTATCTAATTCCCATTCATCAAAGACAAAACCTACATCTGGATTTACTGATAATTCAACCATTGGAGTTGAAACTTCAACAGTTGCTTCAAA
>CAYYEN010000250.1:0-5234 GCA_964470795.1 uncultured Spirochaetaceae bacterium
AATTTTACTTAAGCATTGGAGCCATGCTAGGCTCCAATAACATTTCCCAGAGGAATCATGTTTATGACTCTCTGGGGGAATTACTTTCCCTGCTGTTTCTTAAATGCTTCAGCAACTGCAGCTGCAACCGCATCTGCGATCAGCTTAGTCTGATCCACGTTAGCTGGGTTGTTCTGTGGTGCTGCTGCCTGATTTGTCTGTGTCTGATTGTTAACCAGACTCTTGAGCAGTTCGCCAAGCAGCTCGTCGTTTGACTTTGGCTTCTCCGGTAAGAGCTTCTGCTTATTCAGCTCCCCGTACAGCCATTCGCACTGGCTGTTTGCGCGAGAGGCGGCAATCTGTGCCTCCTTTGCTGCATTATAAGCAGCAGCAGCTGTACCTTCGCTGCCTTCGAGTGACTTAATACGGTCACCGTGCTTCTTCAGTACGACTGAGTCGATTACCAGTCCTACGGAGTTTACTGCGCCTACTCCAAGGCTGATTCCTGTGAAAAGATCGATCATTTTTGTACTCCTCTTGTCTGAATGATAACAGACTGGTTTGTTTCGAGTTGTCCTTCTCGTTTTAATCGTGAGAATGTAAGCCATTTATCGAATACCCCTCTTGTTTTTATAATCATTTAAATGGGTTTCATAAACGTCATTTATTCTCATAACACTATAATGATATATATACCGAATTTCAAAATTCTAGCTATTTAACTACATCCAGCATACAAAAAATATACACATTGAGGGGGTAGCACCCCCTCAATATATAATGCATATTATTTCAAGAACTTCTCTTCATCAAGTATTCTAAGATACTTGAAGAACAGCTGGAATGCGGTGCGCATGTATTCTTCATTCTTATTATTGAAAAGATCTGTTTTCGTGATCATGTTATCACAGAACACATTCATATCAACAGTACCTTCATACATGTTGTTTTTGTTGTTCTGTTTCAACCAACTCTTGTACTGTGAATAATATGAATACATAACCAGAATGGTTCTGAGATATGATCCAGATATTTTAACTTCATGGTTTGCAATCTGGAATGTTTCTTCCATATCAACGGTTGAAATGGAATTGACAGTGAAGTCGTTTTCCAGTTTTATACCAATGGCTTTAAGATATGCTTTGAAACATTCAAGCTGTGGGAACTGGTTGACCACACCTTCTGGGATGGCAATGTCATTAAGATGTGACATCATCAGTGAGTTCTTTTCATACTGTGAACCTCTGTAGTATGTTGTCATTTTGCCAAACATTTCAACATCAACAACTTGAAGGAATCCGTATGTATCATATTCACCAAACTTGATTGCGTTATCAGAATACTGAATCTTACGGTTCTTATAGTTAGATGTCTTGATGGGAAGATCATATAATGTGGTACGTCCAGTTGCAACTGCGGACATATTCTTGGATGCTTCCTGTTTGAGTACCCATGTATACTGATAACCGATTGCATATTTTTCTTTCTTCTGTTCAATCCAACGATGACGAAGTTTTGTACTGATGGTGTATTTATGGA
This sequence comes from uncultured Spirochaetaceae bacterium, assembly GCA_964470795.1. Classification (GTDB taxonomy): domain Bacteria; phylum Spirochaetota; class Spirochaetia; order Sphaerochaetales; family Sphaerochaetaceae; genus Bullifex. The sequence goes on from CAYYEN010000250.1 coordinate 1,519, forward strand.
ATATTGAACGTTCCCATTTATCAGATGCTTTTCGTGTTCCTTCTTCTAAACGTTCTTCCCATCTATCATATGCTTCAATGGTTGCATCACGAACGTTTTCTTCCTGGAATGGTGGTAATAACATATATAAACCATTATTACATATATCTTCATATGTGGCTTGTGGATTACGTCTGTATTTCAGTTTGATACTGTTACCCCAATCGTGGTTGAATAATGACATATAATCGATCACGAGTTGAACTGCATCATCACGAGAAACATTATTATTTGGATTTGTAATATAATTATGAATGCATTCCATCTGGAATGTAATGGTTCCTTCATATAATGCAAAACCAATGATTCTGTTTGTTGGTGCAAATCCATTTGCCAACATATCAACTGGACGACCAAACTCATCACGTGGCATACACTCATCTGGAAGAATCATTGAAACAACGGATTTATTACCATAACGACCTGTGATCTTCTGTCCTTTGCGGATCTGTTTCTTCTGTAATATCTTAAAGACAATCTGGACATATGGTAATTTTTCTTTGGTGCTCCATTTCGCATTCGCCATCAGATATTTCTTTGCTTTATGATAAATATCCAATAATTTGGTATCATCCTGATCAACATGATTGATGATGGTTGATACATATGAATATATGTCATTGTACCAATTCATGATACAATTGTGATAGTACGCGAGCTGTTTATCCTGGAGCTCTGGTGCATTACTGTAGATATCGATGTCGGTAATGATTCCATCTGTGTAATAATTGATATCACTGATGTGAGGAATCATTGCTTCTGATTTACTACTTAATGCAGATATTTCTCTTAATGAACAAAGGATACCAGATTTGATATGTTCACCAATATCCGGAAATGCTTTATAATTGTCAATGGTTCCGTAGTTGTTTAACATAAACATCTTTTCACTGATGTCAACTGTTACCTTATCAACCATTGAGTATTCCAACTTTTTACATGCTGACTCAGAAAGAATAATTGCATCCTCCGTGAGATCATGTAATGTTGTATAAAGTATTCTTAAATTTGCACCTGCACAATAATGATTGTCTTCATCATATGATGTGGTTTTTGAAATTACTTCACCCTGTGGTATAATGTCACTTTCGTGATAACGACCATTAATCATGTCGATGTTCTGGAAACCATATTTCTCAACATTCCAATGAACAGCTTCTGCCAAATGGCACACATATTTATTCGTAACTGTATCTCGGAAAATATACAGTATTGATGAATATGGACTGTTTGGAAATTTGACAAACTTTCTTTCAAGAACCAAACGATTCTTTGCAGTTACAAAGAATGATGAACGTTTACCGTACGCATCTTCTGCACCAGTGAAAATTCTAGGGAATTCACCATGGTTGAGAACAACACGTTGAGAGGCGTGTTTTGAAAACATCAAACTACGGACTGGAGATATCTTACCCGGAAATCCTAAACCCGAAACACCACATAAACTATACTTGTTTACTGATTCCATTTTACTACGGATATCAGAAGTCTTATTCATGACACGACGTGTGGTATCACGACGTTTGATGTCTTCTGGTTTGAATTGTCTTACTTTTGCCATTTTTATAATCCTCCTTCTGAATGTAGGTGTACAAAGCAGTTGTTTGGTTGTACAAAATAATGATATAAATATCGTTTTTATTACACGGGGGATTATCCCCCGTGTAACATTAAACATTATGAATTCATGTATTCGGAAATCATTCGTGTGAATTCAACACATGGTGACATGTTTGTATTGTTAGGTTTATTGAGTTCAACCGATGCAAATGACAACGCGCCGTATATTCCAAGTATAATATAAATATCACTGAGAACGGTGAGGTTGGTTGCCAGTTTTATCATCAACTTTTGTAAATCAAATGGTTTGATATTGAATTTACTCATGATGTCTTCATTGCTGTACATACGTTGCACCAAAGACAATTCATAATTACATATAATATCACGACATTTGTTTTCATATTTTTCGATGTTTTCTTTTTTGGAATTCATGTAATTCTTGAGTGTCTTCAAATCAACCAATGTTACAGTATACTCAATCAATGGTGTGAGATTTGAATATGCTTGGAAACGTAATGCATTGATCTGTTCCCAATACTTTGTTACCAAGAAATGCAAATACACATCATCAACCAGATCTTTTAAAGAAACTTCGTCATTGGCAAACTTGGTTGCAAGTTCACTGCCGGGAATCAATGTGTCTCTCATGACATCAGCATCGATCTTTTCAACGATTGCTTTTCCTTCTTCGGTTTCATAATTGAGATAGAATGAACGATCATTTTCAAAACCATCAGTTTCAGGATCAGAGTATGGCACAATCGATTCAAGTGGTTCACTGTTGAGTTCAATGGCACTTAAAGCGTTACGGAAACATTTGTCATATGTATCCTTGTCCATGTGTCTGTACTTCTGTCCAATCAACTGAATATTCAGTAAATAAATATTCATCTTATTTACAAAATAACGATGATTGTTGAATATCTGATGAAAGTCATCTATCTTGCTTCTATTGATATTAAACATGTTTATTTCTTCCTTTATTCATTTGATTGTTTTTGGGCATAATACTGATTGCGGATGTCTTCATAATTATTGACGACATACCGCATTCCATCAGTATTTATAATAACGAAAACAAATTCGTTTAATGTTGTATACATATAGATCACCTCGGTGATCACATGCCGTCTTCTAACGCCTCTGCCAATGTCTCTACATCAACATTTGGTGTTTGGGTGTTTTCTTGTTCCTTTCGTTGTGCCTCAAGCTGCTCAATCCGTAAATCTCGTAGGCGATGTACGAATGGAAGTGGCATCTCCATAAGTACCCCTATTGGAATGATGTTCTTCAATAGTTGAGCATAGTTTATCAACTCTATTCCATGTCGGTCAAGTTGATATCGATATTGTTCAGCCGTTGAGATAATTGGGAAAGCAGTGTCTCCGAAATGTCACGGATTGGAATACGTTTGGAAACACGTCCACAATGTGGGCAAACGATGTCTTCTAAATAGAATGAGAAACATTCGTTCTTTTCTGCGACAACCTGAGTGAGACGGATAAGAACACCAGAATCTGTGTTATCCAATGATGAAGTAATGATTTCTTCAATACGTTCCCATTTATCATAACGATAATCTTTACCATTCTTATGAATGATGATTGCCGAAATTGATAATGCCATTGAAAGTAACAGCTGGAATTCAACCATGTCGTCTCCATCGACACGACCAGATCCAAATGTTTCACCAGGACGATAACGCTGATACAGATTATTGATGATCGGGAATTTTGTATAGATGTAATCATATACAGATGGATCTTCCAGTTCAACAGTGATACCTGTATTAGGCAATGTATAAAGTTTTCTTGTGTTTGATTTCTCATTCCACAACTGAAGAGCTTCAGCACCAACCGATGCAGCATGTACCGATTTATACCATTTCGGAAGTAAAGATTCATCAAAGTGAATGATCTTTGCAGGTGAATATTTGAATGTGTTATCTTTGCCACAATCTTCATTTCCACATGTGATTACGATATCTTCCTCGGGATCTGCAGTCGCAACAAGCAATGCCCACATTAACAGTTCTCTATCAGCATACTTTGTTTTCTGCAAGAAATCTGTAAAGCTGTTGAATGAACCGATTGACACATTCTTCATATGTTTAT
>CAYYEN010000251.1:0-5208 GCA_964470795.1 uncultured Spirochaetaceae bacterium
ATTTTTTCACCCGACATAAAAAAAGCGCCGAAGCGCTTGGAAAACTTGGAACGCCATGCAGGAATCGAACCTGTACCTTGGCCGTAGTTGGCATACGGATTAGAAGTCCGCTGTTCTTTCCAGTTGAACTAAGGGCGCGTATGTTTTATGGTGCGACCGCTGGGATTTGAACCCAGGACTGCTGAATTATGAGTTCAGTGTTATGACCGCTTAAGGACCCTCTGCAAAACCTCATTTTCTGAAAATCCGAATAAATGAAATCAACGACTTACAAGTCTTTCGTGTGGAATTTCAGGAGTTTTGCAGACCTTCCTTAACTAAAGTCGCGTGATTGTTGATGGTGGCCGGGTAGCGATTCCGGCGGCCTGCTCATAGCCATTGAGCATTCACCATCATTGAAAGAGTGCACGACTCGAACGTGCAGGGTCATTATTTCAGACCGGGGCATCCTGTGTCCCGCCTTACCGTTCGGCGCAACCCCTTCAATCATGGTCATCCGATATTTTCCGCAAGCGGATCGCGTCGGATGAAGCGCTGTTGATGGCTGCCGTGTGCGGCCCGGCTTTTTTGCGCTTCCTCACCCAGGCATCTGCGGGTGCCGCGATACTCTCAATCGCTTGCTGGTGGCCAAATACCAGTCACGCCATCATAAAGGCATCCTGTGCGCTCACCGAGAACACCCGATGCAAGATACCTTTATCATGGCCCCGCATAACCGGCGGGCACGGTACTATACAAAGCCTAGCTGGCTTACTTCGCGTTCATTTTCTTCACCTAAATTTTTAATTCACTCAGGTGTGACGGCTGCATACGATCCGTTTAGTCTGTATTTACAGAGAAATCTCCGTCACCCCAGACCCGTATGCAGTCGCCACGCCTGAATGCCCGCGTAAGCAGGTATTGCAGGGGCCAATAGCTTGGTTTTGCCGCCTGCCGATACCCAGGGCGGCGCTGGTTTTCAACTCTGCCAGCTTACACTGACACCTACATCGGCTGCAGGGTGGGAGTTGCGGTTATTTTAGCACATGGTCAGAACGGAATATCATCATCCATTGGCTGAAAACCCTGCTGCTGCGCTGGTGCCGGTGCTGGTGCCGCCTGGGTAGGCGCCGGTGCGGGCGCAGGCGCTGGCGCAGGGGCTGGCGGTGGTGCCTGACGTTGCTGCTGCTGCGCTGGTGGTGGTGTTTGCCCATGCTGGGTGGCTTGGTTGCTGGCGCGCGGCGTCAGTTCAACGTCAACGACGCGGGCCGACAGCTTGTAGCCCGTAGAGCCATCTTGCTTCTGGAAATGCTGGATATGAATATCGTCCAACGTGAAGCAATGGGTGGCACCCTTCTTCAGATACTGCGCGAGAGTCGCGCCGCGCTCGCCCCACAGCGTGGCCTCATACCACTGGGTGGGGCGGTTCCCGCCTTCTTTCGGGCGCTGGCCATAGTCCACAGCCAAAGCAAGGTTGCACACTTTTTCCCCGCTGGGGAGGATTCGCACGTCTGCATCACGGCCCAAGCGGGCCAGTCCGATCATTTTCATTTCATTTTCCTTGGGTAATGGCTGCAATCTCTGCGGCGGTTTCGCGCTCAAATGCGTTCGTTGAATCAAAGCCGCCACCCTTGTAGCGCTTATTCAGCTTCGCAATGTTGGCATTCTGGATAATTTCCAGACTCCAATTGCGCGCAATGGCAATGCGTTCTACTGCACTGATAATCGTGCTTACAACGGCTGCAATTTCTTTGTACGGAATAGGTTTTGATTGACCGTAAGCAAACGGCTTTTTGATTAAACCGGCTGCCGTGCAAGACTGCTCGACGATCAGGTCAAATGTTGACGTGTGGCTTTCGGTTTTCAGCGGGTTGAGCGCGGCTTGCTCCCAAACGTCAATCTGGCTTTCGGCCTTGATGACGCTGCCAGCCAGGGCGCAAAACCACAGCAGATCGCCCAGCTCTTCAAGTTCATTGTCCGAAGATGGGTCTGCGTCAATCAGCTCCATTGATTCGTCGCACAGGCCGAGAATGGCGTGCGTCAGGTTGGCTACAGGTGAACCAAGGTCAACCGCCGTTTTTAGGGCTTTGCCCACGTACTCTTTGCTTTCAATCATTTTTTTCCTCCTGGGTGGCATCTGCGGCTGGCTCTTCGTAGCCAAACATTGCGCACAGCTCGTTCATGATGTTGACGATAGACACGGTGCGTACGCTGGCTTCATGCACGAAGTGCTGGCCTTCATCGTGGTGCTCTTCACGCTCGACGTTTTCATGCTGGATTTTGCGAACCTTGAGCCCCTTGGTCAGTGTGAAACGAATGCCAGTTTCATCGATCAATTCCAGCTCAGTGCATTGGTAGTGGTAATCAATGGCTTTTTCGATGTTCGCCGCATCGGTGCGCAGGTCTTCCAGCTCAAAGCTCATGTGCTCTGATTCTTCGCCCTGGCGGTGCAGTGTGCATTTGCCGCCGACCTCGAAGCCGTCAAACGCTTCATCGTCTTCGGTAAGCCAGGAGGTGAGGCGCGTTGTCAGTCCTTGGGACAGGCTATCAACGTGAATTGTGGATGTGCGGATCGTGCCGAGTGCGGAAACGATCATCGACATAATCAGGTCACAGTCTTTTTGACTGCCTGAATCGATGATAAGCAATCGGCTTTCATTGTGGTAAACGCAGTGGACAACCTTTGTTACATCGAATGCCTTGGCAAGCATCGTTTGACGCAAAGTCTCTTTCATTTCTTTGCGGTGTTTGCGCAGAACCTTTGCGCCCGTGCGCTTCTCCTCTTCCTCTACCGCTTTCTCAAGTTCTTCTGAGAGTGCAGAGGCTGGTACAGAGCGGCGAACAATCTTCACAGAGAAAATGAAGCCAATGCCGCCCGAGAGGGGTGTAACGAACAAGTAATTATGCGGATTTTCAATAAATCCAGCATTCAGCTCCATAACTTGATCGTATTTCTTGAAAGCATTTCCAGAGAATGCGCCTTCAATATCTTGCGCTGCTGAAATGTCTGCTTTGTAAGCAGTGATATTTTTGAGTTTCATAAAACGGATTGGGTGAGTGGTTTTTTCGCCCGACATTAGCCGGGCGGTTTTTTAGATCGTGTCCTTAAAAGACCTGCGGCCCTTCTTCATGCTCGCCATGTGGGTCATAGTCCTGCTGGGCATCTTGCTCGCCATGGCTGCCATCGTGCTGCTGGTCTTGACCTTCCTGGCTGGCATCCTGAGCCTCTGCCTGAGCCTGCGCTTGCTCCTGCGCCTGGGCCTGGGTTTCGGCCTGGGCCTTGGTTTCGGTCTTGAAAAGCAGGCTTTCGGCTTGGATCAGAATGCCTTCGCCTTCAAAGTCGTACAGGCCCGTGATGCTTGTCTGACGGAAGGGTTCGGCCACCACGTTGAACATGGCTGGCAGGGGGATTTGCACCTGGACACGCGGGGTCTGGCCCTTGGTGATTTCAGCCTCCCAGCCAGCGTGCTCCACGCCCACGGGTGCCAAGAAAATCTGGGTTTCATTCACGCCAACGGTCAGCTTGGCTTTGACCGCGATGGGATCGGACGTGGTATCGATCAAGCCCATTTCTTCGGCCATGGGCAGGCTAAAGCTGATACTCATAATCTGGCGCTTATCAACACCTAAGCGAACTGGTGTCAGGTCGGCTTGACGGCCTGCTGCGGGAACTACGGGTTTGAAGCCATTGGGTAACATTTTTTTCTCCAAAGAGTTGATTAAACCGGCTCGATTTCGCCGGACTGGTTGATCCAAAAAGACTTGATGCCAAGCGCTGAAAGTTTCGGCACATCCTCTTTTCGGTTCATCGTCATGGTCATGATCACAGGGCGGCCAGCGCTCTTGATCAGGGCCAGGATTCCATTGCGCCCCTTGCTATCCAGAATGTCGGCTGCATCGATCACCACAAGGGCGGATTGATCAACCTCGGCCATGGCCAGCTGCAGGGCAACGCGGCAGCGGAATTTCTCGGATTCTGAAAGCTGCCAGCCGTATTCACGACCTGCGTATGTAATCTGCATACCATCGGTCACAGCGACTGTTTGCCAGCGTGCCGATGCGCAGATTTTTTCCAGCTTTTCATTGAATCCACTGAGCGCTTTTGCAAGCACGGATTGACGAACTCCTGTTGGCTGCAACGCTTCCACGATATTAGCATTTTTGCTGATATTCATGGAGATTTTGGCTGCATTTTTAATGCGCTGGCTGATGCTCAAAGCCATTTCTGCATGGCTTACAGCATGCGCGGCATCGTCCATTTCTTGCTGTGTAATGGTGGTTGGCGCATCGGTGCCGCTGCTGGCCATTTCCGCATTGAACGCTGCCAGCGTCGTGATGTGCAGCAGCGCTTCGGACATTACCGCTGCGCGCTGCATGAGCGCTTGCGAGTCAAGCTCTGGCTGTGCTGGCTCTGCTGATGCGTGCAGGTTGTCTGCAGCATCTTGCATGCGCTGCACTTCGCGCCGCAGATTTTCAAGTTCCGCATGGATGGCGTTGCGCTGGTTGCATGCCGCGTCAAGATCGGCATGGGCATGATCGATGGCCTTGCGCCGCGCCTGATTCTCGGCTTCGGACAGCATGCCCTCCGGGATGGCCAGGGCGCTACGACTTACCACGACCAAATGCGTGCCGCACGACGGGCAGGGCGCGGTTTGCACCTTTTCGTCAGGGCGCGGTAGCTCTTCAAGGCGCTTCTTCTCCGTATCTACTGCGGCCTCAGCCTTTGCAAGCCTGCCTTCTACAGCCGTCAGTTCGGCCTGTGTTTCTGGCAGCAGGTCGGCCAGCACTTTCCATTGCGTGATGTGCTTTGCGCGTTGCTCTGCCAGCGTGGCGGCTTGCAGTTGTTCGCTCAGGCGCTGCGCCTCGGCCTTGCACTCTGCCGCCGTCATTGTTTCTGGCACATCGCGCTCTTGGAGCCAAAGCCGCGATACCTGGGCCTTACCTGTAACCTCAAGTGCGCGCGCCACCCGTTCGCTGGCCACCGCATGCGCGGTAAGCAGCTTCTGGTGCTGCATGCGTGCATCGTCAAGTTTGGCCTGCAGATCGCCACTCAAGTCGTAGGAGTCGGCACCGTCTGGCCGCCAGTCTTTGGCCTTGGCGCTGCCGAAGTTCTCGCCCGTGATTCCCTCCCACTGACCTTTCAAGCGGCTTCCCGATTCCTTGGCGCGCGCCAGTGCTGCGTCCCATCCCTCGCTCTCGATCACTGGCCACACCTGGGCGGCTGCAGCA
>CAYYEN010000252.1:0-5191 GCA_964470795.1 uncultured Spirochaetaceae bacterium
AATAACAGCAGAAGAGGACTTACAAACATATATAGCTACAAAATACCCAGCTGTTATATGGAACATGTCATTACTAATGATAGATGGTAAAATGTACCCAATAGGAACAAAATGCCCTGTAAAGAATAATGGTAAAATTAGAAAAGTTAGATTATATAACATTTCAAATATTGAAAAGGAATTTGATATAACAGCAAAAACGTTTAAAGTAAATGGAGTTCCATCTACATTTATGCTAAACAAATACGCAAATGTTTTAGATGTACAGACATATACAAAATCAGTAAGCGATGAAACTAGTGAGATAAGCACATCAAAACTATATTTAAAAAATACAATTAAAAATAAAATGTACTCTTATGGAGTAGATGTGCCTGATTCTGATTCAAATAGAGATATAGAAAATATATTAAAAAATAGATATAAAATAATATCAAGAAGGTGTGACTCTTATGTACTATGGTAAATATGATTATTATGTATTGGCAGAAGGAAGTAAGGAAATAGATGCTTCGATAGGAAATTACAATAATGAAGTTGTATATGGAACCTCAAAAAAGAAAAATTATTTTAAAAGTGATAGTAATATAAGAAAAAGCTATGAGTCGTTCTATAAGGATATTTTTAACACTAATATGAAAGAAGTAGTTATGAAATACTGTGGACCAATGCAATGTAAGAAGATAGTTGTAGCTGGAAATGTAATGAAAACAATTGCGTCTATATCAATAGACCTTATAGATGTGACATCCTTTACTCCTATATATAAATTATATATAAATGACAGTCAAGCTACGTTTGATATAAATACAGTATATGGAATGGCTACAATAACTAATATAGCAGGTTCATTTTCTTTAAAAGAGTACGGAAACTCATATACTCTATACGTTATGAAAGATTCTCCAATAACTATTAATGGATACGATTCTGATTCGTATACAAATCGAACACAATTTTTAACTATGGAAAGTTTAGAAGGGTCTTTTGACTGGAAAAGAGAGCATAGTAAAATAGAAAAAAAAGAAGATGTTTTTAATAAACAAGTGCAAACAAAGAGTAAAAAATATATAATAAACATACAGGAACCTGAACATGATTCTTCTCTATTGGATATACTTAAAAAAAATGATATAATAAAAATAATTAAATTATATCCAGACAGAGTAGAAGAATTTTTCAACTGTTCATTAGTCAATAGTATTGTTATATCTGAAGAGTCAGATGTTAATAAGATAAATTTTGAATTAGCATCTACAAATTTATATATAAGATATTTTGATGAAAATGGTATTATAACTGGAGGGGATTTAGTTGATTAGAGACAGTCTAATACTTTCTAATTTAGATAGCAGTGTTGTTATTCCTATTAGTGGAAAAGTAACTAAAAAGAAAGTTAAGTTAAATTATAAGAAAGTAGTTACTATAAAAGGAAAAAGAAAACATAGTTGGTATACTGATATTGCAATATTATCAGTATCATATGAAGATATGAAATCAAGTGACTTTATTAATCTAGAAACCTTGTTTAAAAACGAAGGTACAGTTATAGTGTTCTATCAAAATGAAAGGTTCTATTGCATAATCGATGGAGAATCTATTGAATATGATAGTGAATATTCTGAAGTAATAGAAGATGATTTGTATAAAGGCTCTATTACATTTGAAGAAACTACATCAGAATATACTATAACAAATGGATATTCATTCCCTGACGGAGAGTTATTTGATTATAGTACAGTCGATGGTGGAACATACTAAAAGGAGGTATTAAATGCTTAATCCAAATGGAAGAGGAGCTAGTTTAGGAGTCTCTTCGTTATTAGATGGTCTTATTGGGTTTTTCCCATGTGAAGTGCCATTAGTTAATATAGTAACACCAACATATATAACAGATAATAGCACCGAAGATGTAACTACATATAACTATGCTATAAATAGAATTGCGAATCCATCAATGATAACTGATATATCTGGAAAGATGAGATGGATTAATAAGACAAATGCAAGAAAAGGTTATGTTGGTACAAAATTTGACGGAAATTATAGAGGACTTCCATCTTTAGTAAGTGCTGGATATGGTTGCGAAAACGATTTCTCTATGTTTGCAATAATAAACAAACATGGAAATACAGGAATAGGATATGATGGAAGTACATCGCTTTATTTTGTATTTATGAATTTAGTAAGTAATAAAGAAGAATGTCTTTTAGTAGATATTTCAAATACATCAATAGGAGCTTCATATGGAGAGGTTTCAGAAACTGGTGTCATAACAGCAATAGTTTCGTCTTCTAAACCTAGTTCATTGCAAATAGAATCTCCACACATAAATATAAAAAGAACTGATTTTTATACATATGATATCTCTGTATCAGATTCTTTAGGAAAAACGTTACTACACACATCTATAAACAATGTAGAGTTTAAAACTATTACAAGATTTAAAACAACTGGAACAAATGAAATTACAAATATTAGAACATATAGTAGAAAACTAACTGGGACAGAACATGTAGAATTATGTAAAACTGGAGACTGTAAGAGTAAGTACTATGTTTATGATGACTCTTTTGTATTTTTATATAATGAATCTACACAACAATTAACTGTAGAAAAACACACAGATGATATATATCCATTAGGTACAGCTAGAGTAATATCAAAAGCTGGCTTTGCATCTAATGATTCAGATAGACAAACTGCTATAGGCATGTTCGATATATCAAATACATTAAATGAAGTAGATGGTATAGGTAAAGATTCTACAATGAATGACCCAGCTGTAATAACATCAAATCTAAACAATGGTAAGTCATTATATGTAGACAATATACCTGCATATATAGATATAGACAATATGACATCTAAATATTTTATTGTAGATAATACCATCAATTCATCTAATGATATGTTTTCATATTTAGCAAAATCAGAATACTACTCTACATTTGTACAAGGAAACAAGTCTATTTTCTTTGGACTCATTCATCATGGATATATATTTGTTACAAAAGAGACAGGTAAAGAGTATATTAAAAAATTAATGTGTAATACAACTACACCAGCAAATGTAACTTCTTTAAAATATGGAACAAAAATACTTGCTCCAAATGAACTTATAGTACATTATGGAGGTTCTAACGAGACATTAACAATTAGTATTGGAACAGATTGCTCTACAGGGCACTATTATAGAGTATATAGGTCAACATCTTTGTATGCATATCATAGTATAATAGAAAAAACTGCCTTATCTCCATCTACAACAAACATATCAATACCTAGCATATATTCAAACTCCAGCATTCTTGTAGAAATATATGATGCTGTCGGTAATATTCAACTTATGAAAAATATTGAAGTTAGAACCTCTGAGATATTACCTCCGTTTTCAGACTATAACAATTCATACTGTGTTAGAACGAGTGGAAGAAATCTACCAGGTCAACCATATATTGTTAATAGAGTTCAAGGAAATAGAGGAAAAGAGGACTACAACTCTGCTTATAATAATTTTTATAAACAATACTACACAATAGCAAACACAACATATGATATATATGGTGGTGGTGATATGATAGTAGAGTTTAATACAGATGTGTATAATATATCAGAATTTCAATCAAATTTATTAACTGTATATGAAGAAGGAGCAGTATCAGGAGCCTTATTGAACTACAGTATAGTTTCTAAAAATGTAGGAACATGTACTGGGATATCTTATATATATAATGAATATATGAATGAATCATACTCTGATACTATAGTACCAACATCAGGAGAGACTGCAAATCATATGTATAATCTAATAGATGAGCGTACTACTATATCAAATGGAAGAATTTCTATAACACGATCATATGGAAATCTGAAAAATTTAAAAATAGTATTTGGGCAGGTCTATCCAATGGATTATGACCTAACAGCATATTCTATTGGTCAATATGTTCCTGAGCCTACCTTATTATCAGCAAAAGCCATAAATATTGACACAGCTAGTGGAAAGCATTATATATGTTTTGGGTCAGATGGGTTTTATAAAATAAGCTTAAATAGTTCTTATTATATAACAGGGAAAGAAAAGTTAGAATTAAGAGATGTTACATCAAATAGATATGATATATTAAACGCTTTACCAGTTGCAAATGCAATAGAAGACTCATATGAGTTAATAATAACAAGAGAAAGAAAAAGAACAGATGAATCGATTATAGAATCGTATATATCAATAAATAGTCTTGATGGAACTAGAGAATATAGACTTCCAGCCCCAATAGAAGAAGGATACTATGTCGGTACTGCTGTTAATGTAAATATGCCATTAATATTTGAAATAAATGAATTTAATAGTATTGGTATAATAGGAACTAGATTAGATACTGTATTTAGTAAAGTTCGTTCGTGTATATCTAATTATGTATATTTTCTTCCAAAACCAACATTATTTATGACTGCAGGTCATAAGTTGATTTCGTATGTTCAAACAGAAAGAGGTTCGAAACATAGGTCATACTATAATAAATCCTTAGCAGCAAACAGTACAGCATATGATGAAGTTAATTATGATTTTGAAAATGTAGCATCAATAATTACCTTATCAAAAACATATGGAGTAAATAGATTTTGTGTTCCACTTAGTTCAAATATGATTCCAGATGGATACGCATGGTATAAAAACGATATAAAAAGTGGCTCGTCTCCAGATTACAATATGTTTGATATTAGTATGACTGAAAACGAAACTCAAACAATAACTCCATATTTTCCAATTGGATTAAAAAATAATGTTAAAATATTATTTACAGTAGAGCATTTATCGTCTGATATAAATAATAGGAAAACTCCAACGTTTTACTCATTAGATCTTAATTTTAACACATATGGAGGCAAGTGTAAGCTTGTTCTAAGAATAAGACACCCTATATCAAAAAGATGTATTGAGACTCCAGTATATATATATGGAGAATCTGAACTTACAAGATTTATAAAAGAAGAAGTTTCCTCTGAAATAAATAATAATGAAACAATAAGACATCTAGCTCCTAAGGATTGTATGATAGACTTTGATTCGTCTAATCCAGTTATTGTAAATAATATTATAAAAAATGTACATAGTGACAAAAATATACTATTTTTTTATACTGATAAAAATAAAGATATTATCTCATATAATATAGCAGAGCAAAGT
>CAYYEN010000253.1:0-5185 GCA_964470795.1 uncultured Spirochaetaceae bacterium
TGCACAACTTATTTCCTGACATTTTTTAGTGAATTAATTCCGCCAACGGGTATAGGTTATATTGTTTATGTAATAAATGCTATTTTTTTGTGGTTATTGTTAATAAAATATTTCTAAAAAAATAAAGGTAGTGTCATTTTTATTACATTGTGTTATTCTCTTCCGTAGTAATTTTGTTCGATTGTTGGTACATCTTACGAATTAGAGGTCGTTTTTTAATGTTGTATTTACATTCAAGTTCTAGTAATGATAAAAATCGCTTAAAGATTATAGAAATAAATATGAGGAAAATAAGTAGAGAAATGGATAGTCAATGGGCTCTTGACATTATGCGTAAGGCCCCGTATATTACAGTAAGTTTTACTCGCCCGGATGATACTGCATACGGCGTGCCACTTTCTTTAGCAAGTAAGGATGATAATGTCTGGTATTTCCATTGTGCTCCTGATGGAGATAAATTGGATGCTATAGCCGTGAATCCCGAAGTGTGTCTTTCTGCTGTAACGAAATGTCAACCTACTGTAGGACCTAAAGATGGGACATTCACTCTACAGTACCGTTCGGCTATCGCATTCGGAAAAGCTGAGATTGTAACAGATAATGATGAAAAGATTCTTGCGCTGAGGTTAATAAGCCAACGATTTCTTCCTAAGCACATGGATGCTTTCGATGCCGCTGTTGAAAGAAGTCTTCATCGTACCGCTGTTGTCAAAATAACCTTATTGGCTCCTCCCACAGGGAAACGTAAGCAGTACGATAAGAATGGTGACGAAATGAAGTATGGAAGGATGGAATAATAAAATACTAAATAATTGCTTATGAACTTGTTTGATGTATATACTGTATTCCCTATCAATATAATAAAAGGCAAAGGTTGTTATGTCTATGATGATTGTGGAAATTCGTATCTCGATTTTTATGGTGGACATGCTGTAATATCAATAGGACATTCTCATCCATATCTGGTAAAATGTATGTCTGAGCAGATGCAGGATCTGATGTTTTATTCTAACTCTGTGGTTAATAAGCTTCAGGAAAAACTTGCGTACGAATTAGGAGAAATATCCGGTTATCCGGATTATAGTGCTTTTTTTGTCAATTCAGGAGCAGAAGCCAACGAGAATGCCCTTAAACTGGCATCGTTTCATACTGGAAAGAAAAAGGTTATAGCTTTCAAGAGTTCTTTCCATGGCCGTACGTCTGCTGCAGTAGAAGTAACAGACAATCCACTGATAACTGCACCTCTGAACTGTAATAACAATGTGTATTTTGCGGATATGGATATTACAGAGGTGGAAAGTGTACTGCGTAGTGGAGATGTTTGTGCTGTAATTATAGAAGGTATTTCCGGGGTTGGTGGTATAAGGGTTCCAGGGAATGATTTCCTTAAAAAATTGCGCAGACTTACAATACAATACGGTGCAATTCTCATTTTAGATGAGATACAGTCGGGATATGGACGTACAGGAAAGTTTTTTGCACATCAGTGGAGTGGTATAAAGCCTGATATTATCACTGTGGCAAAAGGTATAGCAAATGGTTTTCCATTTTCTGGTGTTCTGATAAATGGTATATTTAAACCTCGCAAAGGAATGCTTGATACTTAAAGAACATGATCTTTTCAAAGAAAAAGACGGAATAGTTCATCCCTTTGTGGCAAATTTTAAAAATGCAAATAAGGAAATTAAAGAATGGTTTAACAAATCAGAAGAAAATGAAGGAGGAAAACCAAGCAACAAAAAGCAAATTAAGGATGTGATTGATTCCTTTTTATCTGCATTCATCTCTGATCAATATAAATCCAATATTACATTAAGTGACGAAGAGATAAAATCTATTCTTGAAAAAATATCTCTTGGAATAGATGGAATGTCTAATCTTGGGTTAGGAACTTTGAATCGTCTTTTTATGGCTGTTGAACTTTTACATTTAAAAAAACAATGGGATGGTTTAAAATTGTGTATGATTGAAGAATTGGAAGCCCATTTGCACCCACAAGCCCAGATGAAAGTGATTGAAGCGCTGCAGAAAGAAAAAAACGTTCAATTTATATTAACGACACATAGTCCTAATCTGGCTTCAAAAGTTAAACTCAATGAATTAATTTTGTGTAATGGCAACGATCTTTATCCTTTAGGTAAAAACACAGGGCTTGTTGAAAAGGATCATAAGTATTTAGAGCATTTTTTAGATGTAACCAAATCAAATTTATTCTTTGCTAAAGGAGTAATTATTGTTGAAGGTTGGGCTGAGCAAATTTTAATTCCAGCCATAGCTAAAAAATTGGGATATGATTTAAGTGCTAAGGAGGTTTCAATCGTTAACGTAGGATCTACGGCATATTTGCATTTTGCTAGAATATTTCTTCGGAAAGACGAGAAGAAAATTAATGTACCCGTGGCAATTGTAACGGACTTAGATAACAGACCTGAGAGTGATGATGGTACATTTGACGGAGCGGAAGCTGCTAGTAAATTGGCGCAGATAAAAAAGAAGATCGGAAATTTAGATCAAACTAATATTACTCTCAATGTAGCCAAAGAATGGACTTTAGAATGGTGTCTTTTTAAATCCTCTCTTTCAGAATTATTTAAAGAGTCTGTTGCCGAAGTTCATTCACGAACGAAAAGTTTTAAGAGAAATGAAGAAACAAATGAGTGGGACCCCAATTTTATGAAAGCTCTTATTTCTAAATTGAAGAAAGGGAAAGGTGATTCACCTTTGGATAAAGTAGCTGTAGCTACTGTAATGGCTAACAAAATAGAAAATGCTTCTATCACTCCTGACCAAGATCCTTTCAAAACTCCTGGTGATGAATATTTACAATATATTATTGACGCTATAAAACATACTTGTAAAGAAAATGGTGATTGATCCGAAACACATACAAGAGAGTGAACAGCTATTCATCAAAGGAAATACTTTTGATCCGGAAAGACTTGATTTTATAAACAATCTTGATACTTGTGATTTGCTAGCTGTTCCAGGAAGTGGTAAAACTACTGCTCTGATGGCAAAATTATATTGCCTGTCAAAACATTTACCCTTTGAAGATGGTTCAGGAATTCTTGTGCTGGCGCATACAAATGCTGCAGTAGATGAAATAGAGAAAAAGCTAAAACCTCATTGTCCACGATTATTCGAATATCCCAACTTTGTTGGGACAATTCAGGGTTTTGTGAATAAGTTTTTAGCTAATATTGCCAATTTTGAAAAATATGGTTCATATCCTACTAAAATAGACGATGAAATTGCTTGTAAAGCAATTATAGAAAAGACAAGAAGTTTGGGGTTTAATTTATTGTCTAGATACTTTTTCAACCAACTCTATGGTCAGAATGCAATAATTAACGAAAATATACTAATGAATTGTTTTAAAAAGAATAAGGCTGAAGCAAAACAATTAATTAGATTTCTTAAAACCGATCAAATAATATATTATGGTTCTTTAGTTTTTAATAAAGTAAAAAATTATACAGAAATATCCAAATTGAATCTTGACACTAGTGTATTGAGTATTATTAAAGAAATTAATAATAAAGCTGTTGAAATAGCAAATGAACAGAAATATACTAGAGGAATTGAATATACTTTGGATTTTTTAGAGGAAAAATTTATTAATACACGATCCTTAGGGTTTAATACGGATGCAGGTAAAATTCTTTTAGATATATATGAAGCAAATTTTAAGGCTGGTATTTTAAGATATAGGGACTGCTATTCTATTGGTTTTTGGTACATTAATCATTATCCGAAAGTAAAAGAACAATTGCAACATCGATTGAAATATGTTTTTATTGATGAAACACAGGATCTGGATAAATATCAATTAGATATTATTGATAGTATATTTTTCACATCGGATTCTAAAACTGTTATTCAACGTGTGGGGGACATTAATCAAGCTATTTATAGCGCTGGTAAGAAAGTAAAGGTAGAGTGTGATTGGATATCGAGAGGAACGAAAGATCCTCAAAAATACACGGATTTATATGTAACAGGCTCAAACCGTCTAACAAAATCAATAGCCGATATTGTTGATTGTTTTACTTTAAATGATCAAGATGGTAAATTTAAAGTAGAAGGAAAAAGAATGTTGCCTCATGGCGATATTCCTCCGTATTTAATTCTCTTCGATAAAGATACTAAAGGAGATACTCTTAAAGAAGAATTTGGTAAATTAATTAAATCTCATAAATTGAATGAGATTGAAGAAGCAAAAAATGGATTTAAAATAATCGGATGGGTCGGAGAAAAAGAAGATGAAAGTAAGCTTTGTTTAAATTCATATTTCGGATATACAAAGAAACAGAAATTACAAAGAGATGAGTTTGATTCTTTGAGCGAACAATTGTGCTTATTTGCAAATAAAGGAAAAACATTGAAAGAAGCTCGTCAATCATTGCTTAACGCTTTGATTTATATATTAAAGCTTGAAAATTTAAAAATACAAAGAACCATAAGAGAAAAGAAAGTAGAAAGATATTATAATAGCAATGAGCTGATAAACCATATTAAAACCATTCAAGGTGAAAATGCTTATGACTCATTTAAAAGGCAGTTGTATGAATGGTCTTTAAATTTAACTCTGAAAAAGGATCTTGAAGAATTATATCAATTATTTAGTTGTTTTATTAATTCAGAATTCAAGGATTGGTTTGGCCTCTCATTGAATAGTAAAGTCCAAGAATTTATTGGAAGTAAATATATTCCAGTCCAAAATACTGAGGTTGTTGAATCTACCGAAGTTGAACAACATAAAGATCTAGGTATTGAAGTGGCAACAGTACACTCAGTTAAAGGACAAACCCACTGTGCTACAATGTATGTTGAGACCGATTATTATGAATACGAAACTCAAAAGCTAACAGCCATTAAGAAAAAAGCAACTAAAAAAACTGGAGAAGAATTGAAACCCAATCCTTTATTCAAGCAAAGACAAAATTATGAATACACTAGACAAAAGGAAGCGGTAAAAATGATGTATGTAGGGTTTTCTCGTCCTACTCATTTACTTTGTTTTGCTGCTTTAAAAGAAAATGTTGAAACTCAATTAGGTTGTTTTCAAAGTGCTGGATGGGAAATAATAGATATGACTGAGAGAAAATAAAAGTGCTTGTTTATTAATATTATTACCACTATAATTATCATTAACTAAAAATGTGTATCTTGCGGAGCATTGCTA
>CAYYEN010000254.1:0-5149 GCA_964470795.1 uncultured Spirochaetaceae bacterium
ACTAACTGTAGCAATGTTATTTTCACTTTATGCCTCAGATGCCTCTTATGTCCTCTATTATGATAAGTTAATCCCCGATTCCTTCACCCTTTATGAGTATGAAAAGCAAGGAAGTCCAGTAACTAGTGTAGCGATGAAAAATCCTACTATCGGTAGCTACATCGGAGTTGCTGATGTTTATATAACTTCAAGCAAAAAGCTGTCCTTTGATATTACAAGTGCAAACGGTTTTAACTTTAGGAAATCTGCTACTACAGCCCCAATTGAATATGAATTATATAGTGAAGTGAATTATCAAACAGAATACATTGCTTTAAATGGTAACAATAGACTTACCGTTAAAAGTGATTACGATAACTGGGCAAATAAATATGGGTTTTCTCTCTTAGTTAAACTCATCTCTCCAAGTCCTCTAGAGGGTTCTTATTCCGATACCTTAACAATAAGTATGGTGGTGAATGAATGAAAAGACTAATTATTATCTTACTTTTATTAACCCTCTCTTTAAATCTATTTGCTCTCGACAGCAGTTTAGATTTTTATGCCTACTATGATAAAGCAACGGCTTCAACAGCTTACACTTTAAATGTTACGTTATCACAAAATCCATCTTCATTAGCCTCTGGTGGAAGACCTTCAGTTAATGTGGCAGATTTTCTTAATACAGAAACTCAGTTGTTTACTTGGACTCTTACTGGTGGAAGTACAAATGGTGTTAAGTTAAAGTTTATTTCCTCTGCGTTAACTAGTGAAGAGAATAATTTAATACCTTATACTCTTGGCGTTAAAGTTAATAATCCAACTTGTAAATACTCTAATTGGTACACTTATACCTTAAAATACAATACAAGTGGAAAATATTTTTTAAGTACTAAGATTAGAAATTATTATTATAAAGATGTCTTATCCTTTTCTAATGGGACTATCGAAACGGTTAATTCCTTACCTTACATTTCTAAAAGTTATTCAAGTAATTTAAGTGAAACTTTAGAACTTGGGTTTAAATTTTACTATTATAAAAATAACAATAGTAATAACCCGACAAGTTATGATGAGTCTATTTCTCGTTCCGGTACTGGCTACATCACTGTAGCAGAGCCTGCTAATCTTCCTGGTGGTCATTATTCAACTATTATTACAGTAGTCTTGGAGGCGCTATGATGAAGAATTTTAAATATATTATCTTATTACTCTTAGCATCACTTCCTCTTTTTGCGTATACTCCAAGTTCTTATAATGGACTAGAAATAACTGGAATAAAAGGGGCAACTTTACAGCTTTCAATGGCGCTAGATAATACTGCAACTTTAACTAGTAATGGCTATTCCTTCTCTTTACAAGATTCTGAGATTCAATATCTAGATACTTTAACAAATAAAACAGGAAAGCGCTTTGCTTCTTGGTATTTAGCAAGTAATACTAATAACATTACTTTAACAGTCTCTCATACTCCATTGGTTTCAGAGATAGATTCCTCTATTGCGCTTGATTACCACCTTGCTTTGCAGTATTCAAAAGCTTCTCCTTATAACTTATATATTTTATCGAATATGCCCGTTTCATTAAACTTTGCACAAGATGAGTACTATAAGACGCAGTCTCAGGTTGCAATTACCAATTATGGCTTGTTTTTTCGTCTGACTACCGCTTTTGATACTAATAACCCGGGTGGTTATTATCATTCAACAATAACGCTAAGAGTGGAGGCTAATTAATATGAAAAAAAGATTAATCTTATTAGTAATTCTAGCCTTAGCACTTTGCCCTTTATTTGCCGATGATTGGTATCAGATGTTTACAGCTGCAATGCAATTTAATCTTATTAAGACAGTTTCTCCTCACTTGGCAGGGTATGGGCAATCGGGTGGCTATGGTGATAGTGATATGATTTCCACCATTGGTTCTACCTCCTCCTCTTACGGGTATGTCGTTGAAATAAGACCAAGTTCAGCTTTGAAGTTTAAGACTAACCAAGACTTTTCAGCTTATAGAGATTTTGGTATTGAGTTTATCTTAAGAGGTCAAGAGTACAGTGGAAGTGGACACTATGATTTATGCTCTAGAAGTGCTTCCTTTGCTAATGTCGGTGTTTGCGATAGCTATGGTATTGTTTCAACTTCTTGGAAAAGTAATAGTTCTGGAAACTATCCGATAATGAGCTATGGTGCAAATAGTTCTATGTATATTAGAATGCCTTCTAATGTAAATGGTGCTAATACGCTATATGGGGCTTGGATAGATTTAGTTTTAGTAATGCCTAAACTAACAGATTTTGACTCTGTTATCAATGCCTCTGATTACAGTGCAACCGTTGATGTCTTATTTTATCCTCTTGATGCATATGGAAATGTTGCAAGTGCACCTACAACTACTTATTCCTTATTGTTAACAGGATATTATGATAGTTCTGATACTACTTCTACTTCAGCTTTTTACCAATTCTTGGTAAGTGGTAATGCTAATGCTGATTATTTTGATTTCGATAGATATCAAGATCAATATATAGAAGTGGGTGATATCTATTTTTCAACAGACTCTAAGATATTAAGCAATTGGGGTAATAATTTACCGACTAAATATGAAATATCTATTGGTTCCTCTGCTAATTTCAATACTGCAGGACCTCTTTATTTTAAACGTATTGGAACAGAGGATAAGGCAAATAGTATTTACAATTCTATTAACTATACTGTTAATATAGTTCCTGATATTGTTGTTAGTAATACAACTTTTGGTGGTACAACGATTACTAAAGAGGTTAAAGATTTAACAGGATATGAGACTTATGAGAATCGTAGGGTGCAAGTTCCTTGCTCTTCTTTTGGAATAGGTAAGGATGGTGAGTTGTATGCTGCAAAATATGAGGGGAAAGTTAGTATTAAAGTAGCTTCCTCTGATGTGGCGTCTTTAGGCTCAGGCGTTTATAGAACAACGCTTTATGTGCATCTAGTAGTTAATGATTGATTTTTATTGCCAATAATAAATAGTTAAGATATTTTGTAGTTAGTAGAGATAACAAAGAGGCTAATATGCAAAAATCTATTCTTGTTTTGTTGTTGGGTCTTATGGTTATTAGTTGTCAATCGATTCCTGAAAAGGCAAAGGCTGTCTCAGATTTTAAACTCGAGCAGTATTTGGGAAAGTGGTATGAAATTGCGAGATTAGACTTTAAGTTTGAAAAGGATTTGGATAATACTACCGCTTTTTATTCTATGAATGAGAATGGAACGGTTAAAGTCTTAAACAAAGGTTTCAATACTATTAAGCAAAGCTGGCAAGAGGCTGAAGGAAAGGCTAAATTTAGAGGAAAAGATGATATTGGAGAACTTGAAGTCTCCTTCTTTGGACCTTTTTACAGTGGTTATAATGTAGTTGCAATTACTCCCGATTATGAGTTTGCTTTAGTCTTTGGTTCCTCGTTAAAGTATATGTGGATTCTCTCTCGTACTCCAAAGCTTAAAGAAAGTGTGAAAACTGAGTTCTTAAAGCTTGCAAGCTCTGTCGGCTATGATACTTCTCAACTAGTTTGGGTTAATCATAATCAGTAAAATATTTAATATACTCTGCAAAAAGGAGCTGTCATTTAAACAGCTCCTTTGTAGTTTTAAGCTAAAGCTTGTAAGTCTTTTAAGGCTTTCTCATCTACAATTTCCCAAGGTGCTATGATATCGGTACGACCAAAGTCGCCAGAGCCGGAACAAGCTTGAAAGAGTGGAGCTCTTAAGTTGAAACGTTCGATCATCTTAGCAGGTCGTAAATCATAGTGGATGTTAATCCAATTGATTAAAGCTTCCTCACTAATGCGGCAGGTTGAGAAGGTGTTTACCATCATTGAAATCGGTTTGGCAACACCAATTGCGTAGCTTAATTGGATTTCGCATTCTTCTGCGATACCGGAGGCTACAATAGTCTTTGCAATATTTCTAGCAGCATAGGCAGCTGTTCTATCGACTTTAGTAGCATCTTTACCAGAAAAAGCACCACCACCATGGTGTGCATAACCACCATAGGTGTCAACAATAATCTTACGTCCTGTCAGTCCTGTGTCTGCAGCAGGTCCTCCAAGAACAAAACGTCCTGTAGGGTTGATGAAGAATTTAGTATTCTCATCAATGAGCTTTTTAGGAAGGTTTGGAAGAATAATGTGTTCTTTAATATCTTCTCGCAATTGGTCTAACTCGATATCGGGATCATGTTGGGTGGAAACTACAACGGCATCAATGCGTTTAGCTTTCTTTCCCTCATATTCCACAGTAACTTGTGATTTTCCGTCTGGTCTTAAATAGTTGAGGATATTATTTTCACGGGCATAGGTTAGCGCATTTGTAAGATTTCTTGCTAATGCGATAGCCAATGGCATCAACTCTTCAGTTTCAGAGGAAGCATAACCAAACATCATACCTTGGTCTCCAGCACCAATATCATCTTTATCTTCATAGGAGTTGTTAACGCCCATTGCGATATCTGGTGATTGTTCATGTAAAGAGCAAGTAATCTTGCAATCTTGTGTGAAGCCGTATTCTTCTTTGGTGTATCCAATAGATTTGATAACATCTCTTGCGATTTGGATGTAATCAACCGTAGCTTTAGTTGTGATTTCTCCCATGATATGCACTGCCCCAGCTTCGGCAATGGTTTCACAAGCACAACGTGAATTAGGATCTTGTTTTAAAAGTGCATCAAGGATACCGTCTGAGATTTGATCACAAACTTTATCAGGATGTCCTTCAGAAACAGATTCTGAAGTAAAAAATCGATTCATTTTTATTACTTTTCTCCTATATGATAAATAAGATAATTAAAATACACAAAACTTACTATATAAAATATTGGAATATCCATTTTTAGTTGTTATACAATTTGAAAGGAGTGCTAGAAATTTAGACAAAATTTCATTGTTGTATAATAGTTTGTTTCAAGCTAGATAGTTGAGTTTTAATTATTATTCCTATATTGTTAAGTGTATGGAAAAATATATTTTTTTTGATGTTGACGGAACCTTAGTTCCCTTTGGTAAAAAAATGACACAAAGTACTTTTGCTTCTTTGCAGAAAGCGAAATCTCTTGGTCACAAGATACTATTGGCAACAGGACGCGCTCCTGCAGAAATTGACCCTAGTTTGTTTGATTTTGATTTCGATGGTGGTGT
>CAYYEN010000255.1:0-5145 GCA_964470795.1 uncultured Spirochaetaceae bacterium
ACTCCCTGCACTCTTTGCTGTGGAAACACCATTTTCAACACTTATGATATTGCTATCTGAAGAAGTCCAAGTGACATCTTGATATTTTGCATCAGTATTAAATACTGTTGTAAGGGTTTGACTGTTGTTATTATCAAGTCCTTGGGTAAATAAGAGGGTGTCCTCTGAAGTAAGAGAGAGGGAAGTTACAGGAACTGCAACCTCGATGTTGATAGTATCTTGTGTAACGTTATTTGCATTAAGCACAGAAATAGTCGCACTTCCGTTCTTTAAGCCCTTGATAGTACCTGTTTGATCAACAGTAACTACGCTAGAATCTGAAGAGCTGAAGGAAACTGTAGCATTAGCTGGAGTTTTGTTAACTTCAAGCTGTAGAGGTTCATCGCTTGGACTAATTCTAATATTATCCTTTGCAAAGCTAACAGAAACTTGAATATCTTGGCTGTCTTGATAGAAGAAGTAGGAAGAAGCACTGTAATATCTACCATCAATTTTAACTTTAAGCATGATATCTTGGTAGCCTTCAACAGTAGACCAATCGAGTTCTGGGGTTGAGGTATCAATTGAAAGTGTATTAATATTGTTAGCTAACTTATTAGAGTTTAGGAACCAGGCATATTCACTGATATTCGGGTTTTTAACTGCGCTAAAGGTAATTGTATCCTTCTTATCATAAATAGCACCTTGTACAAAGCCAAATACTTCTATTTTTTCAACTTTAGGATTATCTGGAATTACAATGGTTATACCTGGGTTTTCTACGATAACACCAGTTTCTACTTCGTTACTATGTAAAGACTCTACCTCGTTCGCAAAAACTGCGGTAACGCGGTAAGTGAAGTTTGTACCTGTTACTTGGCCAGCTAGGGAATCTGAATAGCTAAGAGAGGTAACATTGCCAAGCTTTTCATAAGTAGCGCTTCCATTCTTTCTATAAATGTTATAGGAGAGAGCGTCAGCAATTTCAAACCAAGAAAGATTTGCTGTTACATTATCAAGTGTAAGGGATAATACAGGAGCGCCTGCTAAAATTGAAATAGAGAGGCTCTTGCTGATGTTGTTGTTATTAGCTTTAAAGCTAATAGTAGCATTACCTTTCTTACAAGCCAGAGCTTTACCATTTTCATCTATATCAATAACAGAAGTATCAGAGGAGGACCAAGTACCACCAAGATTTGTTGCATTTTCAGGTACTAAGGTGGCAGTGAATTGAATAGAAGACCCTAATTTAATTTGTGATAAATCATTATAATCGGAGGTGATATTAACGCTTGTTGCTTCAACTGCGGTATCCCCTTCAATTGTTTTATAAATGGATGCAATACCGTTGTTGTTAATCAATCTTACTTTTGCTGTATAGTGAGAATTAGACTCAAGGCCAGTTAAGGTCTTTGTAAAGGTTGTGCCAACATTATTTGCCATTTGGGCAAAAGGAATTGTAACTTTACTAGAACCATTGTTGTTGCTAAGTTCAACTGAAACTTCTTTAAAGTTATTAGTAAGTTCAGGTACTGTAAAGGAGAGAGTTAAAGATTTGAGAGTTGTAGGGGTTTCAAGCTTTAAGTTAGTAACATTAATAGCTGTAGGGAAGTTTAAATCAATATAGGAGTCTTCTTCTGTAATTCCATTATTTTGAGTAGAAGTTGCAATTTGTCCTGAATAGACATTATAGGTTTCTGTTATTGATTTATGAACCAGTTGGTCCTCTACATAGTATTCAAGGTGACAATCATAATTTCCTGTTGATATCTTTTGTTTGAACTCAACAGTTGAAGCGCTAGAATCGACAGCTTGAGTTGCTAATATGTTACCTTCTGTATCAACAAGACGAATGCTTGTTATTGTGACCTTTGGATCCCAACTGGTATTGATACTAACATAACCTGTTAATTTTTGGTTTAACAAAGTATCGGAATCTGTTTTTTCAACAGTAATAGAAACTGAAGAAGTTTTATCTTTTTCAAGAGAAATAGAAGTAGAACCAAAGCCTAAGATTTCAGAATCTGGAGTGTTGTCTTTGTAACCATAAGCATTAACAGTGTAAGTAGAGAACGGTATTTTGTTAAAAGTTATGGAAGTTTGCGCAATTGTGGTATACTGAGTACTAACTACAGCATCAGTGATGTCTGATACCAAGTCAATTCTAAAGTAAGTTGCATCTACCCAATCAGACGGCATAACTGTTCTTGAGTTACTGAAGTTTGATAAGGTTATAGTTAAATCAGTCTCACTCTTATTCATCTGACATGAGACTAGAAGCAAAGGAAGTATTATGAGGGCCCAATATTTATTAAGTTTGTTCATTTGTAGTTTTTTTTATGACCTTTTATCGAACAAATAGTTCGTTTTTTGTTTGTTTTTTACTATTGATATTAATTATCTTTTTGCTACTTTAGTCAATAGTTATATTATATAATATGCAATTATAGTAAGGAGTTAAATGTTTTTATGATCAATTCTTTAACAGATATTAATACAGAGTGTTTGATATCTATTGCACGTTCTCTTATTTCTTTTTCCTCTTTTTCAGGAGAAGAGCAAAATGTTGTTACTTATCTGTCAGAAGTACTTTCTAAAAGTGGCTTCGAGTTACATTGTGATAAGTTTGGTTCTTTGATTGCAATACTTAAGGGAAATAAAAAGGGTCCTACTATTTTGTTTGATGGCCATATCGATACTGTACGAGTTGAAAATCCTATGCTTTGGAAACATCCTCCCTTTGATGCTCAAATTATAGATGGGGCAATCTACGGAAGAGGGGCTTCAGATATGAAAGGACAAGACAGTGCGTTCTTAGCAGCCGCATTACGCTTTAAAGAAGAAAATAAAAATAACTTTAGTGGTACTTTGGCTCTCTCTTTTTCAGTTGAAGAAGAACTTTTTGAAGGAGTTGCTTGTAGAGAAATCTCCTCCTATGTTAATCCAGATTACGTAGTTATTGGAGAGGCTACCGATAATAAATTAAATATAGGACAGCGAGGAAGGGCTGAAATAGAACTAACGGTCTTTGGTAAAAGTTGTCACTCTGCAAATCCTGAAAAAGGTATTAATGCAATTACTGAAGCTTATAAAGCGTTAGACGCTTTAAAAAGCTTAAAGGTTAAGCATGATCCTATTTTAGGGGAGAATATCTTAGTACCAACCGATATTATCTCTTATCCTTATCCTGGCTCTTCTGTAATTCCTGAAAAAGTAGTTATTACCTTTGATAAACGCCTTGTTACCGGCGATAGTGAAGAGTCTATTGTTGAAAAGATTAGTTCTTGTTTAAAGGGCGTTGTTAACTTTGAGGTAAAGGTGAGAAAAGGGGTTATGAAATGTTATACAGGGCATGAGGAAGAATTTACCCGTTTCTTCCCTTCTTGGACTTTAGATAGAAATTGTGAGTATGTTAAAACCGTAGAAAAAGCTTTAAAGAATATTGGACAAGAGGCAATAATTTCTGAGTATAGTTTTTGTACCAACGGTTCGCATTTTGCAGGAGAGAAAGGGATTAAAACTATCGGCTACGGTCCAAGCAAAGAAAACTTAGCTCATACCGTAGACGAATATATCAAGATTGAAGATCTAATCTCTGGCTCTTTAGGTTATCAAGCAATTATGGAAGCTATTTTACTTCGCTAGCTAACTTATTATTTCTGCCACTGATTCTCACTAGATGAGTAAAGCGAGAGAGTGGGTACTGACCAAATTGATCTTTTTCAAGTCTCCAACTCCAGTTCTTGTCATTACAAGTACTGGGGTAGTTCATTCTTGCACTCCCATCAAGTTCTAATAAATCTTGCATAGGCACAATTGCAATGTCTGCATGTGATAACATGATGGCTCGAATTAATGACCATACGATTTCTTCATCAGGGGAGGCTAGATATTCTCTAACTTGATGCTTTTGAGAATCTGTTAAAGCGTTGTACCAGCCTCTAGTGGTGTCGTTATCATGTGTTCCTGTATATGCAATATAGTCTCTCTCATAGTTATGAGGTAAAAAGTTATCATAAGCATTAAATTCGTTATTCACTAATTGAGTGAAACCAAATTGGGCAATCTTCATACCCGGAAAATGATTACTCTTTCTTAGTTTTTCGACAGAGGGTGTCATTAGACCTAAATCTTCTGCAATAATAGGAAGCTTTCCATAAGTAGAAGTTAACGATTTAAAGAATTCCGCACCTGGGGCTTTTACCCATTTCCCAAATTCTGCAGTTTTATCTTTTGCAGGAATGCTGTAGTAAGCATCAAGGCCTCTAAAGTGGTCTATTCTAAGTACGTCGGTTAAAGATAATAGTTGCTTGATACGGCGGAACCACCAATCGTAGTTGGTATCTTTTAGCACTTTCCAATCATATACAGGTGTGCCCCAAAGCTGACCAGTGGTGGAGAAGATATCTGGTGGAACACCTGATACTTCACTGTAGTGACCGTCTTTATCTGTTTTAAAGATTTCAAGATGAGACCAAGTATCAGCACTGTCTCCACCTGCAAAGATAGGAGCATCTCCAATTAAGAGAATACCTTTAGAGTTCGCATATTCTTTTAGCTTTCTCCATTGAGTTGAAAACAAGTATTGAAGCGCATACCAGTTTTGTAGCTCTTCAGCTTTATCTTTTCTAAGCTTGTTGAGAGTCTCTTTATCTCTAACGCTTTCTTTTTTATCCCAGATAGAATACCAGCGAGCATCATTGTACTTTTCATAAAGTACCATAAACATTGCATAGTCTTCTAACCAATATTCAGCCTCTTTTAAGAAGGCCTTATAACCTTTGGTATTTTTATTGTGTAATAGAAAAGTGCTAGCAGCCTTCTTTAACAAAGGTAATTTCCACTGGTAGACCAAATTAAAGTCTACACGAGAGGAGGAGAACTCTGGTTTATCTTGTAAATCTTCTTTTGTTAAAAGACCTAGGTTAATTAAATAATCTAGGTTGATAAATAATTCATTTCCAGCAAAGCAAGAACGAGCAGAATAAGGACTATTACCATATCCTGTAGGGCCTAGTGGAAGTAGTTGCCAATAAGTTGCTCCTGTAGAAGCTAGTTGGTCAACAAAATGATAAGCTTCCTTTCCTAAATCTCCAATTCCGTAATCAGAATAGAGGGAGGAGATATGTAGAAGAATACCGCTTGAACGTTTGTAATCGATGTTCA
>CAYYEN010000256.1:0-5142 GCA_964470795.1 uncultured Spirochaetaceae bacterium
AAATACAGCATTATGCTAAGAGTGTATATGGTACTGGCAAATGGGGTAGAGGATATGAAACGGATTCCTTAGATTCCAAATACTTAAACGAGAATATTCCATCCTATAATAAGATAGATTTGAAAAATGATTCTAAAACTGTTATAGAAGCAAAGAAGAAAGCTATTGATGCTTGGTACGCTACACAGAATAAGAGTCCTTTACATGATGATCGACTTGAAAAAGCTAGAGAAGCAAGTGAAGGAGCTGAAAATATCAAACCTACATCTAAAGATGATAGACCAACTTTAAGAAAGAAAACTTTCTTAAATACCATGATTAATGAGAATATTCCATCCTATAATAGGATAGATTACAAGAATGATTCTAAGAATGTTATAGAGGCAAAGTTAAAAGCTATCAATAAAACGAAAGCTCAGAACAATAATCCTTTGCATGATATGATGATTTCTAAGAGTAAAACCTTCCCAGGTTATATATCTAATGACATTCCTGAATATAACAGGATAGATTATAAGAATGATTCTATTACCGTTCAGAGAGCTAAAGCTATGGCTCAAAGAAAAGCTGGTGCTGATAGATTACAATTTAAGCATGGCACTGGTAAGGGAGGAATCTTTGATTATATAAACAATAAGATTCTTGGAACTGCTAGAGACTTTATCTTCGGTAAAAAGAAGCAAACTCCACTTAGTGAGAAAATCTCTCCTGCTGAAAAAGTTGAAACATCTAAAACTGAAACCAAGAAAATAACCAATGAGGATCCTAGAGTTACTAAACTCAAGGAGATGGCTAGAACAATTCCTAAGGAATTCTGGGATAAGTATCCTTATAACAGACCTGATGATTGGAATAGACTTAATCTCACTGTAGATGAACTTAAAGTTAAAAAGATGCTTAAACTTTGGGAGCGTGAGAAGGCTACAAATCCTAATTGGGAGACAGATTATACTGGAGTGGAAGATATTCCTGAAACTATCTATACAGAGGTTGATGAATCTGGAAATCCATTAGCTCCTAATGGAATGAAATTTGAGAAGAATGATATTGATTATCTTCTCAATAATGGTTACACAAAGGAAGATGCTCTCAAATTCCTTGCTACCGATAAGAAATATACTACTAAAGTTGAAAGCAAAATATCCTCCTCAGAAGATGCTGCTGCAAAAGAAGCTGAAGAAGAGGAAAAAGCTAAGAAAGAAAGAGAAGAATATGAAGCTAAACAGCCTGGTATGGCTAAGATGTTTGGTTGGGATTCTCATAAGAGACTTGAAAAATATTATGAAGAAAAAGAGAAAGCTGAAAAACTTAAAGCTGAGCAAGAAAAGAAAGCTAAAGAAGCTGAAACTAAAGCTGTATCTAATGTAGAAAAACTTAAGAAGGAACAAGAGAAAACTAAAGAACTTAAAGCCGAACAAGAAGCTCAGAAGGCTGCAGAGAATCAAGCTAAAGAAACTGAGGCTACTAAAGCTGAACAGTCTAATGTTGCTGCTGCTTCTGTTGGTGGTGAAAGCTACCAGGATAAGGTTATCAGTTTACTTACTGCCGCTGTACAGTATCTGTCAATTATAGCTGGTAACGGAAATGGTGAAAAATCTTCTGATGTATCAAAACAACAGAATATGACAAAAATGAAGTCCGATCTCAAAGATATTATCAATGGTACTAGCAATATTGGAGGTATCAGTGATTTAATCGGTGGTTCAGACATGTCTTCTATCATGAAGACTCTCAATCTTGTTGCAACTAGATAAGATTATACAAAATATATCCCAGAAGGCTAAAATTGCCTTCTGGGACATTTATGTAAAATTTCATAGTATAAAGAGGAGGTAAGAATATGTCTATCATTTCTTGTATCAAAAAGTTTTTTACTCCAAATTCAAAGGTCCATAAGATTAAGGTGTTATATTTAAAAGCTTTCAAGGCTTATGATTTCGCCGCAAATTTTGCTATTACACTTCGTATGATGATCTTTGATAATAGAAACATCTTTATTCGTACTCATGAGGATACTGTAGTTTATATGATTCTCAAAAAAGATGACACTCTTTTTCTATTTATACCTAAATCTTATTTAGAAGAAGTTGAGAATTTTGCAGAGATTCATAAATTTGAAATTATAGGAGAGAAAGATGTATGAAAACTTATGTTCTGAATAAAGATGTAGAAGTAAAAGATGTACCATCTGAAAATGAAAGTACTCTTGTTGGTGCTTATAGTTCTGGTCAAACTGTAAATGTTGATATAGAATCTGGTGGATGGGCTCATACATCAAATGGATGGTTTTATATGTATAATAAATCAACTGGAGGTAATAGTAGTTTAGTTGTTGATGCTAGTCCTGGAGATGCTATAAATGTTCCTCGAGAAGAAACATCTAATGGTGGAGCTACTACTCCTAATAATCCAGAAGATAAAAGTGTTAATGATAATGGAAATGAAGTCGTAAACGCTAGTAATTATAATAATGGAGAGAGTAGTAAATTTGAAAATTTCATGAAGTCTATAGGATTAGGATCTATTGTTGGTGATGATAAATCTGGTATGGATTTGAAAGTTTCTTCTATACGTGGAGTCTTTGGTTGTCCATATCAGTTTATGCCTGAAGTAGACCCTAGAGCGAACTTTGATGATGCTGTAAATGATAAACCTGGAGTTATATATTTAGATAAGATAATTTCTCGTATTCCTTTACTTATAATGGTTCCTGGAGAACCTGTATTTCTTCCTGATGGTTCTGATGCTGAGAAAAAATTCTTTTTAGATATGCTTAATGGAGAAGATACTTCTAGTGGTGCAGGTAAAACTATGGAAGAAACTCTTACAAGTAAACCTATTAAGTATTATGGATTAAAACCAATGTGGGATAAATACTATAGAGAATTCGTAGATCCTATGCTTAATGCTGTAGCAACATTTATGAATCTTAGGGATGTACCATATTTTGGTGATAGCCTAGGATCTTGGGCTTGGGAGAACAATCTTCCT
The DNA here is from genome assembly GCA_964470795.1 of uncultured Spirochaetaceae bacterium. Taxonomy (GTDB): domain Bacteria; phylum Spirochaetota; class Spirochaetia; order Sphaerochaetales; family Sphaerochaetaceae; genus Bullifex. The sequence goes on from CAYYEN010000256.1 coordinate 2,992, forward strand.
GATGAACTTAATCTTTTCTCTGCATACAGAGGAGGAGTTGCTTTCTATCTAAATGCAGATTCTTCTTTCTCTGAAGGATTTAACAACTCTTCAGCTCCTTCTGCCTTGCTTTCTAAGGTTAATAGTCTTTCTGATATAGGAAGAGAGATTAACTTTATCATGGGTTCTAGAGGAGAAGGAACTGCTATGGGTAAAATCCATGATACTGGAAAAGAAATAGGTGCTAAAGCTGGAGATATTACTAAGGAAATGATGCCTACAGGATTACTTAGTTCTCTTGCTTCTGGTATAAGTTCTACAGTTATTCAAGGTGGTAAACTTATGTTTCCTGAAATCTGGAGTGATTCTTCTTATTCTAGAGATTATAGTATAAATCTTAAGCTTGTATCTCCTGATAGTGATGATTACTCTATCTTCTTGAATATACTTGCTCCTTTAGTTCATATTATTGCTCTAGTAGCTCCTCATAATGTGGATGTTAATGGATATATTTCTCCATTTATAGTTAGAGTATTCTATAAAGGAGTTTTCTCCTGTCCTATGGGTTTGATTCAGTCAGTATCATTTACCAAAGGAGGAGAAGGTAACTGGAGTCAGTCTGGTCTTCCTACTGTTGTAGATGTTTCTATTAGTATAAAAGAACTTTATAGCACAATGTCTATAGGTAAAAGTGGTACTGGTATGGAAGTTAATACTTCACAAATGGATTATCTTGCTAATCTTTGTGGAATCAATATTATGGAACCAGATCTTAGAAGACAATTCTATCTCTGGAATACTCTTCATGGAGCAGATTCTGTTATTCGTCAAATTAAAAGTTTAGATGATAGAGCTATAAGAGAAGCAACTTATCAATTCCAACGTATTTTTAGTTTCTGATATAAAAAATAAAAAGTTGCTATACTTTTATATAAGAGACTATAAAGGGGGAGAAAAAGTGGCACACAAGTCGCGAAAACAGAAAGCTACTTTCTATGAGGAACGCTACGGAGATATTCCTAGAGATTATGAGGAGCGTCTAGCTTGGTTGTATGATAAACTCCATATAAATGAAGGTAAAGGTGAACAGATAATTACTAAATACAATGCTATGAAACAAGCATTGTACTTTACAACGATCTTCATTGTTCTTTATGAAGAACCTGAAGGTTCACCTAGACCTAGATTTAGATGGATTTCAAGAGAGAATCTTTCAAGTGCTGCAAAAGCAAATCCTGGATTTGTGCATGTGTACTCTATTACAGGCGAAGAGGATCGAAAATTCATGCACAGATTAGTTGAAGATGAAGAGTTTAATTTGTTAGATCACATCATATACACACCTTGTGATGTGACATACACAACTTTTCACAAAACACCTTCTAGTTTTAATGCTGTAGATACTTATCTAGCTGAACTAGGAATGCACAGACCAATCACCAAACCCGATTGGGATAATATAGGTAAGAAGTATTCTGATATGTCTAATAGTAATCTCTGGTTAGATGATACTTTAGTAATATCAGGAACAGTGAATAAGTTCTATTCTATCTTACCTAGAGTAGAGATACAGCTTATGTACCTTAATACTTTATATACAAGGCAACAAGCCAATGCTATCTCTAAGAGGTATGGGGAAGAGGTGAGTTATTTTCAGATGTAATTTATAAAGGAGACTTAAAAATGTTTAATTATATGATTGATACAGATTACAGATTGAAGTTCATTGGTGACGTAAAAAGAAGACTATCTGAGTCTAATTTCTATTCTGAAGATGTGATAAGAGAACTAATATCTACACTTCCTTCTGTTTGGAAATGTAATTTCAGATATGATAATTATACACTGGAGATTATTACTCCTCAAAGTTTTACTCCAGTAGCAGCAATAGACAGTTTTATTTCTCAAGGTCTTAATAAAGTATTTACTAAGTTCTATACGAGACTTATAAGTGCTCTTGGTGGTCCTGATAATGTGGAAAAAATAATGAGAGAGAACAAAACTATGATGTTCAATGTTATCCAGGTTAGTCAGATCTCATTTGTTGTGAGATTTTGATACATAAGTTCCTCGTAGTATAATGAACAATGTCGCAGTTCATTTTCTACGAGGGAACATAAAAAATAAACGGTTGACTCATCCTCACCGTTTATTATATACCTTAAAGTACTA
>CAYYEN010000257.1:0-5102 GCA_964470795.1 uncultured Spirochaetaceae bacterium
GCTTAAGGAAGACTTAAGCTATGCTTATCTTTTTGATCCTTATAGGGAGTAGGTTTAAACAATTTTGCAAAAAATTTTATTCTTACTTGAGTATATGGTTTTAACTTGCTATATTAAGGTTGAAATTTTGTTTAGGGAGATAGCTATGACTGATGATGGTAGTCCATTGCCTAGTAGATTAAATAATTTTATAGCTTACCTTAACGTATAAAAGTGGCCTTGTCCTCTTAATCTTATTAAGGTAAGTAAGGAGTAGACAATGATAACTGTAAGACATAATACAAAAACAGACGGATATATTTGGGTAGATGCTCGCGACGTTAATCGTGAGGATATGTCAGTGTTAACTGAAGAGTATGGAATTTCTTCCGAACTCTTAGCAGATATCATGGATATTGATGAGCAAGCCCGTATTGAAAAAGAAGATGATTACACCGCATTAATTATGCGTTTGCCCTCGAAATCTGATGATGAGAGTGAAATTACACAAACTTGCGTCCCTCTTGGTGTTATCTTGTTTCCAAAACAAGTAATTACTATTTGCCAAGGTGACAGCATTGTTCTTGAAGATTTTGCAAAAGCCAGATTTAGACAATACCCTGTGGATACTAAAGAAGGGTTTGTTATTTCTATTTTAGGTCGTTCTGCTTTGGTTTACATCAGATTGTTAAAATATATCAATAGACAAAAAGACTTAATTGAGGAACAACTACATAAATCAATTATGAACTATGAGTTAATTCAACTCTTGTCTATTCAAAAATCCTTAGTCTACTTTACTACCAGCTTATCGAGCAACGAAATGCTTTTAGAAAAGCTTCAAAAAACTATCTACTTTAAGTTGAATAATGAAGAAGAGGAAGAATTTTTGGATGATGTAATTACTGATAATAAACAGGCTATTTCCATGGCTAATATCTATTCAGATATTCTCACTGGTACTATGGATGCGTTTGCGTCAGTAATTGGTAACAATATGAACGTTATCATGAAACGTCTTACTGTAATTTCACTGTCTTTGATGTTCCCAACTTTCATTACCGGATTTTTTGGAATGAACGTTCCACTTCCGGGGACTCATTGGCCTTTCATGTGGATAGTGCTAACTATTGCTTGTGTGTTAGTGGCGGTGCTAGGCGCTTACTTCCTCTCAAATAGACGGTCTCGTATGTTTATAAAACAGACTATTGGAGAGGGTAAGAAGCAAAAGAAACGAAATAAGCGTAAAGCTATTTAATTACTCGTATAATAAAACCTTTTAAATATTCACTCTCTGGTTGGGATAATCTAATTGGATGGTCTGAGCCAGCTGAAAGCGTTTCAAGGATTTGAATTTCATAACCTAAATCTGAAGCCGCCCAAGCAAGGGTGGTTTTAAATTGTTCTCTAGAAAGCGCGCCAGAGCAAGAGAAGGTGGCGATAATACCATCTTTTTTAATCTTCTTCATCGCGATCATATTCAAATCTTTATAAGCTTTTAGAGCGTTTTCAAGTTTACTCTTAGTTTGAGCAAGTTTTGGTGGGTCTAAAATCATCAAATCAAAATAGTCTTCTTCAAGATTTCTCATCTCATCAAAGATATCACACTTTTTTGTAGTTACCTTTTCTCTAGTAGAGGGAGAAAGTACCTTATTATTTTCATTTAAATGGATTTGATAAAGCAAATGTCGTAGTGCAGATTCTGAAGCATCAAGAGCTAATATACTTTTAGCGCCTTGTTTTAAACAATTAAGTGTGAAAGCTCCAGTATAAGAGAACGCATCTAATACAGTCCTACCTTTAGCATAAGAACTAACTAATCGTCTATTAGTTCTCTGGTCACAATAAAAACCACTCTTTTGCGAATTGCCTGGTTCAATTTCAAAATAGACGCCGTTCTCTTGAAAGATTGTATTGGTTTTATCTGTGAGCTCTTTAACCATACCACCGTTTTGGTAATAATAGATTTTATTACTTAAGCCTTCAGCTGGTCCATAAAAAGAATCAATAGTGAAGGTAATAAGCTTTGGAGATAATTTCTTTTGGAGTAAACTTACTACTAAATTCATCTTGGAATACGCAAAACGTGAGGAGATAATACCTCTAATTTCGCCTCCATAGATATCGAGGGTTAAGCCTGGAAAGAAATCTGCTTCAGCGTGGAGGAGGCGAAAGCAAGTGGTATCTGGAAGAGAAAAGTATCCTTTTCGTCTGATAATTGCTTTAGTTAAGATTGTCGTGAGGAAATCATCATCGGGAAGTTGCTTTTCATCCCAAGATAATAGATGAAGTACAATATGACTTTGCTCATCATAATAGCCATAAGCTATAAAATTATTATCGCTATCTTTAACAATTGCTAAATCTGGTTGGTCATATTTTGGAGATACCGCTTCAATTGCACCAGTAAAGACCCAAGGGTGGTGCTTTCTTAAATTTTTTTCTTTACCTTGAAAGATTGTTATCGTATACATAGCTTTAGTGTACAGAAAACAGATTAGTGATACAAGATTTTTGTTTAGATTGGGTAATAATTTACAAGTTTAATTCATCCTCTTCATTTGTTAACGCAGAAGGTCTTGTAGCGAAAATATCAGCCAATCCTAAATTATCTTATTAGTTATAAAAGAGCGAAAGAAAAACTAGTAATTAGTATTAACTTGGCATTTATAATAGCTTTATTTTATTAATTATTGTAAATTAAAGGTATGAAATATTTATTATTTGATCTAGACGGAACACTTGCCAATACCGCAAAGGATATACAAGAGGCAATCAATCATTCTCTTGAATTAGTATATTGTCCGACAATTACACTTGAAGAGTGTATGGAAGTTGTAGGTAACGGTCTAAAAAATGCATTAAAAGGTGCACTTAGTCTTAAAAATAGAGCATTTGAACCTGATGAAATGGCAATTCTTAATTATGAGCTTATAAAATACTATGAATCACATTACGCTACTTATTCTCGAGCATATCCAGGAATTGTAGAACTGCTTGTAAAACTTAATGAGAAAGGGTATGGGCTTGGAGTTATTTCAAATAAAACTGAAACTTTAGTTAAATTAATAGTAAAAGAATTATTCCCTGATAATTTATTTAGTTATATTGGCGGTGGATGTGATAAAATAGCATTAAAGCCTGATGAAGCGCCGCTTGATAAGGCTTTAACTACTTTATCAATTAATAAGGATGATGTGTTGTATTTTGGTGATAGTGAAGTTGATAATCAATTTATTGAAAATTGTAAAATCAAAGGTGGCATAGTAACTTGGGGTTTTCGCTCCCGCTCTTTATTAGAGGAGAAAAATATTAAGCCATTAATCTATGACGTTAGTCAATTGGAGGAGTTTATTTATGGATCTAACTGAAAAGCAAAAGAATAGCGTGTTGTGTGATGCAAGGCTCTATTTAGCCGCAGAGACGGATGAAAAATTCGCTAATGAATTAGCTCAAGCTATCGAAATGGAAGATTGGGATAACCTATATGATAGATTCTATACTCAATTGACTTTTGGAACTGCAGGCATGCGTGGTGTAATCGGTGGTGGTACTAACCGAATGAATCCTTTTATGGTTAGAAAAGTAACCCAAGCTTTAGCTCAATATTTAATTGAAAGCACCTCTACTCCTTCTGTTTCTATTGCATACGACTCAAGACTCTATTCTTCTGAGTTTGCAAAAGCTGCAGCTTGCGTATTAGCAGCTAATGGGGTTAAAGTCTATCTTTATTCAACCTTACATCCCGTTCCGATGCTCTCTTATGCGCTTCGCTATACTCACTCAACAGCAGGCATTGTAATTACAGCTAGCCATAATCCTTCAAAATACAATGGTTATAAAGTGTACTGGTCTGATGGTGGACAAGTAACACCTCCTCACGATATTGGTATTGTTGCTAAAGTTAAAAGTGTTACTAGTGAAAGTATTAAGGATATCAAAGAGAGTGTTGCTCGAACTAAAGGCTTAATCGTTACAATGAATAAAGCAGTAGATGAGTCTTATTACAAGATGATAGACTCCTCTCTTCGTAGACCTGAGCTTGTAAAGAATGCTCCAATTGTAGTTGCTTACACCCCGTTACACGGATCTGGTAATGTTCCGGTCAGAACAATGCTTAATAACTATGGTATTAAGACTGTAGTTGTTAAAGAACAAGAAGAGCCTAATGGAAGTTTTCCAACGGTAAAACTACCTAATCCTGAAAGTGCTCAAGCAATGGAAAAAGTAATCGCGCTTGCAAAAAAAGAAAAGGCAGATATCGTCCTTGGAACGGATCCAGATGCGGACCGCCTTGGAATCGCTATTCCAAAGAATAAAGATAAGAAAGAGTATATTTTACTTACCGGTAACCAAATTGCAACACTTCTTGCCGATTACCTCCTCTTTACAAATAAAGAATTGAAACTCAACTCTAAGCGTCCTTTAATCGTTAAGAGTTTGGTTACAACCGATATCATTAAACGCATTTGCAATAGCTATGGCGCTGATTGTAAAGATGTTTTAACCGGCTTTAAGTATATTGCGGAACAGATTCAAGCAATTGAAGATAATCCAAAAGCTGAAGATTTTTTCCTCTTTGGTTGTGAAGAAAGCTATGGCTTCTTAACAGTTAAAGAAGTCAGAGATAAAGATGCAGTCTCTTCAGCTATCGCAGCGGTAGAGATGATGTGTTATTACAACTCAAAAGGCCTTACACTACAACAAAGACTTGAGCAAATTTATGAGGAGTACGGTTATAGTACTGAAGTAGTTTTTGCTCACGATTATGAAGGCTCTGTTGGAAAAGCTAAGATGGAAGCTATTATGGCGTCTTTAAGAGGATTAAAAGTTGGGGATACCTTGGTTAATAGAACTATTAAAACAATGCTCGATTTAGAAGGTGAGAATACTGGCTTTCCTAAAGCAGATGTTTTAATTTACACTTTTACCTCCGGTGAAAAACTAATAGTAAGACCTTCCGGAACCGAGCCTAAGATTAAGTATTATTTGTTCTTAACCTCGGGGGAGATGAGCAAAGAAGAATTAATTGCTAAAAAGGATGCTATAAAGGAAGAATTTAGTAATGCGCTCTAAAATTAGATCATATTTTCTACGACTAGGCAAAAATAATTTAATCTTAA
>CAYYEN010000258.1:0-5081 GCA_964470795.1 uncultured Spirochaetaceae bacterium
GTAACAGCACAATAGTCCGAAATGACGTTAAACTATGCTTTATTACCTATTAGGTCCGAAACGACGTTAAACTATGCTTTATTGCACTATTGCTGTTGTGCAAAACTACTATAGAGGAGGTTGTAAATACTCAATGCTAAAATGCAAAAAGTTTACTCAATGCTTTTACTTGATAACTATACTACTACATTGCTTGATGAATTATTACTTGATGTCTTATTACTTCTTTCCAAAGATGGGAGAAATCCTATCTTCAAATGGTTAGGACAATGTTTATACGTTAGCCTAATCAAGTGCATTATATAAATAAAAAAACAAAACAAATTTAGGAGGAAAAAACAATGAACGAAGAAAGAATTAAACAATTAGAAGAGCAAATCGCTAAGGGGAAAAGAGATGGCATCTCCTTAACTCTTTTAAACTCTGCAAAAAGAGTATTAAACAGATTAAAGGGAGATAACGTAGAAGAGGAAGAAATAACTTCTGCGATAAGCCTAGTAAAGGCTTTAAGGAAGCTTAAGAAATCTAGAGGAGTAATCAACGATCCAGAAACTCTTTTAAGATTTTCAAAGATCTTAAAACCAAAAGACTATATTTCTATGCATCAACTTAGAATTGACAGAGATGAAGATTCTATGGTTTTATGTGGAAGCATAGAACTAAATAGCTCTCCAGTTGGAAGAGCTTATAGAGGAGCAACATTGGAAGATGCTATTGTAGTACCAATTGGTAATGCTGGGTTCACGGAGATAACAAAGCTAGACTTTGCTCCATTTTCAACACAGTTTTTAACTGTGAAATTCAAGTCAAAGCTAGACTTGAAGAAAGCTCAGGACGATGGTTTCTGGGTAATAGAAGCAGGGAGAAAAACCCGTGCTTTTATGTATAATAATACAAGGAGGGTATGGGAAGATATAGTTAATGGAGAGTCTTTCACTTTTAAAGCCCTTCAATCAATTGCTGTTCTTACATCTGGTACAATGAGACTATACAAATGTTTTATATATTCTCCATCAGACGTAAGAACATTTTCTTATGCTGCTATTGATGTAACAGATGGTGATTGCAGAGATGAATATCTTAACAAGATATCTAATGGGGCATGGAATATGTCCAAGAAAGCTTTACAAAAGCTTAAAGACTCTGGAGCATCAGATGATAAAATCAATTTATTCATCTTGAAAAACATGCCTAGATTCGGACAATTAAAAGCTGGATCATTAAATCTAGGTGAGATTGTATCATGGGCTTTCTATCAAGGAGTGTTTGAAACATTCTCTGGAGAAACTGTGGATGGGACAGGTTATTTCAGAGCATCTTTCATTGCAGATGTTTTAACAAAATTACTTGGAATAACAATAACAGCAGAAGCTGTATGCGGGTTATTCATTCAAGCTAGACCTGATATGCAAAAGGCTGCATATTATGTTATTGATGATGAATCATTTGACATAATGTTGGAAGCTCAATCAGAAGCAGGATTAGTTGAAGTATACGGATCAAAAAGAGATTCTGTTAAACCAGTACTTCTAGTAGATCAAAATGTTGTTAAGCTTCCATCAGAATGGGAAATTAATGATATATGTTTAGAACTGCTTGAAGTAGCAGAGTTTTCTCCTGCTCATATGTCAAAACAAGCTTTCGAGAAACCATTGGTTGCAAAAACTGAGGAGACTCAGGATTATTCATATGGAAGAGGTAGTACACAAATAAAGGAAATATTTGATGCTGCCTTAGTTGGGAAAGCAAAAATTCCAACTCCAGGAGAAGTAGCTAAATCATATCTAGCTAATACTGTAGCTGCTATAGCTCCTAAGAAAATTCTTCAAGTACCAGCTTTAACTGCTTCTATATTGAAGAATACAGTACAAAGTGCTGTTAATACAATAGAAAAGTTAAAGATTGCTGTCGATGGAGGAAATGTCAAACTAATCTCTGACTTTTCAGAACTAATAGCTGGAAAGGGAAGAGAAAATGCTGTAGTTCAATATGGAGAAATATGGTCTCCTAATGCTGAAAAGTTCTTTGTACGTAAGTACAGAATGGAAGCAAGAGAACTATATAAAGATATAGAAGAAGATCGTAAAGAATATATCAATGCGGTCAACCTTTATATCGATGCAAAAATGCAAAGTACTTTGGTATGTATGATCAAATATCCTTCTATGGGTGTTGGGGAATACTATCTTGCAAGACCTTTGCGTTTACGTGAGATAAAAGGTAGAATTAACAAAATGAACATTTCAGGCAAAAAGAAGGACGCTTTAAAGAGAATGTTTGGATACATGACTGAAGGCGTTACAATGTTACCAGCATTAAAAATAGTAATGTTCCAATGTGCTGGATTAGACTATGATTTTGATGGAGCAACTTTGATTTATGATCAAGATTATTGCATGTTATTAGCTGGTCAAAAGCAAGTAGTAGTAAACATCAAAGAATAACAGCAAACAATAGAAGGCATTTATTAAATGTCTTCTATTTCTTTTATAAAAAAAAATAAATGTGATGCAGAGGCATCAGAAGGAGTATTAAAATGAGTAAAGATAATATAATAAGAAATATGGCAAGAAAGGTAAGACAAGATGAAATAGTAGAAACAGAGATGGCAAAAGCTCTTGACAAAAACATGAAGACAAGGTTTTTATCAAAAATGGCAAAGCACCAAATTATAGACACGTTCGTTAATTCAACTTGTAATGACAATCTTACAGTTGGTCAAATATCCAATAACTGTACAACGTATATTGCGTTAAGCTTAGTTCCAGCATTAGGTAGATTAGCATTATTAAAGACTTTCAACGTAGACGAAGAAACAGCAATAGCTAATAAAGGAGTTAAATTCGTAGGTCTTAAGATTAACTCAACTGATGAGTTAGAAGATATCAACAAGTATTGCACTGATAATAAACCAATGCTTATCACAGAGATCTTTAGAGGGTTAGATGATAAGTTATTCAAAGAAATGGCTTCTTGCGATCTTAATGACATAGAGAATATCGAAAAGATATATTTCGATATAAATGTAGTTTATCGTATGTATCAAGAGATGACAATTGATGCAGCAAAAAAGGCGTTTGCGGTTAAGGTCATCGTTGTTCTAGAAGGATATAGACCTTTATCTCTTCAAAAATATACTCATAATTTTGATTATAATAATAAAGATGATGAGTTTTGTATTACTCCCAACACTAATCATGCAAATGATATAGAGTTGTTTCAAGATCCAATGAATGAAATCCAAGAAGACTTAGCTACTCTTACAGAGAAGTTAGTTAAGAAAGTGTTAGAGTCTGAAATAGCAATGCCAGATTCTGAACAAAACAGACTATTGGATTTTATGGGACAAGGTCCAGTATTCGACTTAGTTCATTCAGTTAAATACACCTATGCAGCTTTAACTGGACAACACCAAAAGGTTATTGAATCAATTGATTCATTAGAAGACTTCTCTGGAGAAGAGAATAAAGAAGCAAGATCTCTAGAAAGGAAGAGATATCAAAAGTCTTTAGATGTGTTAAGTATCCTTCCAAGACAATTACTAGAAGGATTCAACAATGCAGACAAAGCTTCCATTATGCAATTAATAGCTTGTATGGACGCTAGTGGAAAAACTTTCAATAAGTTTTCCGGCAGCCAAATAGCAGTAGCATTACTTGCAGAAGAATATATGGATATGATCCTACATTCTGAAGAAGCTGAAATCAAAGTCATGGGCTATAAGATCGCAGTAGACATGGGATTAGAAATAGGCTCATTCGTTGAGTTCAACTTTGGAATATCTGACAATGGTTCCATATTGGATTTCGGAAAAGAAATTGAATATGCTAATGGAACATTCAAGATAGAAGAATATGATGGAAGAAAGTATGCAACTAAACCATTAGTATTCAACGCTCCAAAAGCTGATTTCACTAAAAGAGTTTTCTGTGTTAAAGCAGCAAGTTACAAGAACTCTGAATCGCTAGCAGATCAACTAGTTGAAGGAAGTTCAATAGTTGTAGATGCAATAGGAAATATAAAGAACGGAGGAGTTAAAATAGGAAAGGTAAAATACGAAGTTGATTCTAAGATTAAAGAAGGCAGAACAATTCAGTCTCTACTTGGAGTTCGTGGTGTAGTTTCTTTCTTAAACGTTATTGATGGAGGAAAAGAATATGATGATACTATTATATTCGAATTATCTAATGTTGAAGAACTTGAAGTAGAAGAAGTCTTCATGGGAGATGTAGAAGAAGAATCAACACTAGGAATAGTGGAAGAATTAACTCAAGACTCTGATATCGTAGAGTATCTTGAGCCTGAATCTTCTTTTGAAAGTAGTTTCAATTTTTCAATGTAATAAGCAGTATTGAGAGTTTATGAAAATAGACTCTCTTTTTATATAAACAAATTAAAAAAAAGAAAGGATGATTATTATGAAACAAAGAAAAGTAAATGTTATAAAAGAGAACATAATTCTAGGAGATAACAAAGTTTGGAGATTAGATCTTAGACAAGATGATAAAAACGAAGATCTTTTCGTTGGAAACATCCAAAGAATAATAGACGAACAAAGAGTTATAAACAGAAGAGTAACTTGGAATGTAGCAAGCTATGCTCAATGTGCTATAACGTTGCTTAAGGAAGCTAGAACTAAAGAAAGCTTCAATGTCTTAAAGAAAGATGCAACAATTGTTTCAAAAGAACTATTAGAAGCTTCAGAGCTAAATGGATTTGTATTATTCGAAAAGTATTGCAAATACTGGGGGAACAAAGAATCAGAAGTTGCAATAGAAGTGATCAATGAAACTGAGATGAAAATAAAAACTGCACAAGCATCAATTGCAGTAAGTGCAGCAGCTTCAAAATACGGAAAAGAAGGAGGATATAAAACAGGAGTAGAAACTGTAAATGCAGCAGTAGCAGAAATCGAACTACTTAGAAAGCAAGTAGCTGTTCTAAAAAAGAAAATAGCAGAATTAACTGATCCTGACAACAATCCTGATCCAGATAAAAAGCCTATTCCAAAAGCTGAGTCTAATGACTCGGCTTCTCCTTTGTCAGAACAATGTCGTATGTATATGAAATGTTCTAATACT
>CAYYEN010000259.1:0-5054 GCA_964470795.1 uncultured Spirochaetaceae bacterium
GACTGAATTTAAATTGCAGGATGGGGATTATAATGCCGCCTTTGATGATTATGTTGCAAAGTCAAAAGTGGTGAAAGCACAACAAGGTGATATCGTCTTAAATTTAGATTTAGGAATGCTCGCTCACTATGATAGCAAGTATAGCGAAAGCAATACGCTGTTGACTCGAGCAGAAGATTCTATAACTGAAAATTTTACTCAAAGCGTCACTGCTAAAATAGGTACCTTCTTAGTAAATGATAATACAGCTGCCTACAGAGGGGAAGATTATGAGGATATTTATATCAACATCTTCAAATCTTTAAATTATTACCATCTAGGTAAAATAGAAAGTTCTATGGTAGAGCTGAGACGTATGAGTGAAAAGCAAACTAAGTTGGAAGTAAAATATAATATTCAAACTGATAAAATTCTTTCTTCCTCCTCAAGCGCTAGTTCTTATTTAAAAGGGTATAGAGGACAATATTTTACTAACTCCGCTTTAGCCCAATACCTTACTATGATATTTTCTCGTAACTTGAAAGATATCAATACTTTTAATCTTTCGAAACAATATTTTGCCAACTCTTATGTAGCTTTATCTGATTACTATACCAGTGGACAAACACTTTCCTTAGCGGAGGAAGTGTATGAATATCCATCTTTAATGGCAAGAGTAAACTTCTTAGCTTTTAATGGCTTAATACCTACAAAGTATGAGCGCTTTGATGCTATACCTTATTCTGATACCTATATTAGAATTGCCTATCCAGTCCTTGGTGAATACAGAACTAGTGTTTCTAAAATTGTTGTTAAGGTAGCTGAAAACACGCTTCAGCTTAATTTAGTTGAAAGCATAGGGGATATTGCAAAATCTGTCTTTAGAGCAAACCAGAGTGTAAGCATAAACAAATCTATCGTTCGCTCAATTACCAAAAACCTTACAACAGATATTACCTCTGGCATTGTTAAAGAAGTGGGTAAGAATTCCTCTGATCAATCGACATCAAGCTTTCTAGATGCACTTTCAAGTATTGTTAAAGTCTTTGGGCGGACTGCTAGTGCTGCTAGTGAAAGTGCAGATGTGAGATGTGCCCACTTTCTTCCTTCTTGTGCCTGGGCAGGTGGTATAACCCTTGCTGAAGGTAATTATGATATTACAGTTGATTACTACAATAAATTTGGAAAGCTCTTATTTACTAAAACCTTCCCTAATTTTGAAGTGAAGAATAATCAAGTAAACTTAGTAGAAACCTATTGTCTTCTTTAGATAGTTTATCTACTTTTGTAGAACATATTCAAAGGCGGTGTTATGCAAATCAATTCAATTGAAGCTAAAGGTATCTTAACTAAATCTAATCTTCCTGTTGGAGATTATTCTGTCAATCCGTATGGAGGTTGTACCCACGCTTGTAAGTATTGTTACGCCTCTTTTATGAAACGCTTTACAAACCATAGTGAACCTTGGGGCGAATATTTAGATGTTAAGTATTGGCCTGAGATTAAAGATAATACTAAATACAAAGGTAAAGAAGTTTTCATCGGCTCAGTAACCGATCCTTATAACAGCTATGAGGAGGTCTATGGCCGTACTAAAGAGTTCTTAGAACAAATGCAAGGTAGTGGTATAAAACTTAGCATTACTACGAAATCTGATCTAATAGTCCGTGATTTAGATTTAATTAAAACCTTTAAAAATCCATCGGTGGCCTGGAGTATCAATACTCTTGATGAAGAGTTTCGCTCAGCTATGGATAAGGCTGTAAGCATTGAAAGAAGGTTTAAAGCTATGGAAACTTTTCATAACGCAGGGATTAGGACTGCTTGTTTTATTTCCCCAATCTTTCCAGGACTCACAGATGTAGAAGCAATAATTGAAAGAGCTAAAGATGTTTGTGATGAGATCTGGCTAGAGAACTTAAATTTAAGAGGTAGCTTTAAAACTATCATTCTCGATTACATTAAAGAAAACAAAAGTGAGCTTGTTCCCTTATATGAAGAAATCTACAATAAGAACAATAGAACCTATTGGTTTAATTTAGAAAAAGAATTAAAAGCTTATGTACTCTCCCTAGGCTTTCCTTATGTATATTCAGGAGAAGAAAAACCTAAATCTACAAAGCCTGTAGTTGTTAACTTTTTTTATCATGAGCTGATAAGAAAGTCTTCTAGGAAAGATAATGACTAACGAAGAGTTAATTGCCTTGCTTTGGAATAAAGATAACAACAAAGCCTATGCAGCCTTAAAAGAAGTTGAGGCTGCTAGCAGTTGTTATTATGACTATTTTGAGCAAGGGGTAAAACTACTTCAAAGCGGTAAGAACTTGCTAATAGTGCGAGGAGCTCGCTTTATTGCAAGTCTTGCCCTTTATGATGTAGATAACAAGATAGATAATATTTTGCCGCTTTTCTTTGAAGCGTTAGCCTCAGATAAGGTAACACAAGTAAGACAAGTGCTTGCCTCACTTTCAAAGATTATCAAAGTTAAACCAGCTTTAAGACAAGAAATAAAAGAAGAATTATCCCACTATTATTATGCTTCTATCTCAGACTCCTCTAAATCCTTGATAGCTAAAGATATTCTTAAAATTATTGGTTAGTAAGCCACTATTACAAATATTTATAAATTATTATATTTAAACTAATTACCCTTGTTTTATAGTTTTGTAAAGACAAGTATTAAAGAACGCTCTCAATTATAGATAGTAAGGTGTACTAATAAACACAAAATGACTATTACTTTTACATCAGATATACTATCCTTTTAAAAGAATGGTTGTTCTAATGGAGTTGTGTGGGCCCATGAAAGTTTCAAAGAAAATGAATAATAACGAAAAGCGTGAGCGTGGTCTTAAGCTTGCAACTTATGAAGAAAGCTTAAGAAGTGTTGCGTGCAATATTATCGGTGCAAATATAATTATTTTGCTTGCTGTTTATTTTGGAGCTAATAATACAGCCCTTGGTATTATATCCTCAGCAAGTTATTTTACCGGAGTTCTGATACCCTTTGTTTTGAAGTTTTTAAACGGCAAAAGTTTGATAAAATCACTGTCGTGGGTTTGGCTGCTCTCTGGTCTTATCTCGATAGGATACCTAGCACTCTTTTATACTGAAGGTAGTGTTGCAATAGGGATATTGCTCTTTTGCTACATTATGTGTTTGATGTTTAGAATAATAGGCTCACCGCTTTGGGAGTATCTATTAAAACTATTATCAACATCAAAAACAGCAGGAAAAGTAATAGGAAAGGTCTCAAACACATTCCAAATCTCCTCCCTTGTTACACAGCTAGCTCTGGTGCTGTTGATGGAAGTTAAGTTCTTTTCAACGCTTCAAGGCTTGGTCCTACTCTTAATGGTCGGGGTGCTCTTTCAAGTAGTTTCCTTCTTCCCTTTAATTCGAATACCTCTAGATCAGACGCTATCTTATAATGCTGGAGAGGGTGTTCTAAAGACCTTCTTAGTTGCAATGAAACAAAGTGAGCTGAGAAAATATTTAGCCCTTCGTTGGCTCCTTTTACAAGTTACAATTATCTTTGCAATGATGGTCCCTTTTATGAAAGTGGTACTAAACGTTCAAGAAAGTATAATCTTCATCTATTCTGCGATAATATCTGCAAGCTATATTATAGCAGGGAATATCAACAAGTATTTGGCTGACCGTTTTGGTAGCAAACCTTTGATGTTACTTTCAACTTCAGTTTTGTTGTTATCGACTCTTGCTATGTGCTTTTATCATGAATCCCTTGGTTCTTTTTGGTTTATTGGCCTTGCAATAATTCTTTCTTTTCTTGTACAGCTATGCAACATGTTAATACAGCGCTTATACACTAAGGTAATACCTAACCAAGGTGCGATAGCTTTCAATTCGATGTTCTTCTTTGTTCTGGCAATCATGTCCTTAGCAACTGGTTTGCTTAATGGTAAATTGATCGACCTTGGAACTTCTTATCCTATCTTTGCTAATAGCTACTCCTTAGTATTCTTCTTTGCCTTAACACTAATACTAATTTGTCTTTTTATAACATTTCGTATCAAAGAGCTTGGCTCTGTGAAAACTGGAGAAGTTGCTAAGGTATTATTTTCAATCAATGATTTACAAACTATTAAGAAGGTTGACCAATTATCTGGCTTAAATAACAAGCTAAAGAGAAAGAAGATTTTGATGGAAATTGGTTATAACCACACAAATATTGCAAAAGATAAAATGCATGAAATACTTGCCTCTTCTTTCTCTTTTGATACTTATGAGATTTTGAGAAGTTTAAGTGATAAGCCAAATAAAGCAATGATAGGGGATCTAATAGCGCTAGCTGAAGATGATGATTCGTTTGTGCAACTAGAAGCTGTAAACGCCTTAAGTAGCTATCCTAATAACGATTGCGTTACAGAGACTCTAACCAAACTTTTGAATGCGAGATGGGCCTCTATTCGCTCTATGGCAGCACGTAGTCTTGCAATCATCACAGGACCTAATGAAGAACTGCTACAACGAGTTAATGCACTCTCTCAAAATGCAGTGCATATCGATGAAGTGATAAACTATCTGATCGCTAAAAGCTTTCTTGACAAGGATGCTGAATACCTTGTTAGTATCTTTGACTTGCAATATATAGTTCGAAGTGCAACTTATAAAAAGACTCGCTATACAGTAATCGCCTTCCTTTTAGGATTAGAGTACGATTTGTTGATATCCCTCTTCAATTGCGCTAACCATCCACAAAGTGCTTTATCACTTCTCTCTAGTTCTTTAAACCTTGATAAGAAGTGTAATAGTTATAATTTTACAGAGCTAGTTAATAATGATGGGCTTGCTCAATTAGTAGAGGGTGTAGTCGCTCAAGTACCTGAGCAAACCCAAACAGAATACAAAGCACTAAAGCAAGGCTTACTAAAGTTTAATAAAACCTCACCTCTTTATGAGGCGGTCGATTACCTTGCAATCCTTTACTTTGCACTCTCTTTGATGGTTGAATAATAATAAGATTAATTTACATAAAAATAATTACATAAACATTGATATCATTCCATAAAAGGAATGATATAATGAATATTAAAATATTAGAAAAAATATAG
>CAYYEN010000260.1:0-5042 GCA_964470795.1 uncultured Spirochaetaceae bacterium
CTATCTGTATTAAGATCCATAATTTCTTTTGCTTGAAATTTGAGTTCTTTTAAGTTTACATCGGTAATTTCACCTTCAAATACAGAGTTTTGAATCCAGCTTAGGTATTTCCGAACCAACCTTAGCATCTTTCCAACCCGCTTTTCGCCAACATCGTAGACTAGAATTACATACATCACCAGTACATTTTAAATGGTTTATACTCCTCCATATTTAATAGATGCTTTGCTAGTTTATAGCATTCCAAACGAATAAGATGCTTATAACTAACGTTACGTTTTAAAGAGCGGTGTTGGATTGTTTCATTATAACGTTCCTCCATGCATTTTACAAAAATCTTTTTACCGGAATCATTCAAGACACACTTGTTCAAATGATGGTCAAAATGCTTCTCTTGAATTTCTTTCTTATTGAGCACCTTGAAAATAACCCGGTCAACAATTATCGGTTTGAAAATTTCGGCCATGTCCAAGGCCAAGGAATACCGGCGCTCTCCTGGCGTATGTAAATAACTTATCGTTGGATTGAGTTGTGTTTGATGAATTGCCCGCAAACACTGTGAATAGCACATCATATTACCAAAAGAAATCAATGCATTTACTTCGTTTTGAGGTGGTTGCTTCGTGCGATTTCCCATCTCAAAATCATTAAGGATGAGATTGAATGCATCATAATATGTCTGTCGGATATTACCTTCAATTCCCATTAATTCATCCACAGCCATAGATTGAGGAATACCTTCCATATATCTTTTAACTGGTTCAATTAACGGATCCATATCTTTTCCCCTACGATTATAATACTGCAAATTCTTTACCATGTTATAAGCAGCTCCCTCAATAAACTTTCGGGCTATGAGAATACGCTTCTTTTTATCTTGATAATGGCTTGTTTGGGCCAGCAACATTCTTCCTGACAATAGAAAATCTTTAGGCATAAACGAACCCGTATAATTTTCATAGTAATCAAAAAAATGAACAGCGATATCGTTCTGTCCAAGGAAATTATACAAGGCGCTATTTGCATTGAGTGAACCAAATACATATAAATCACTCACAGTTTCTACTGGGATATAGCGGGGCTGACCTTCACGTTCCCCCATACCATTCTCCCTTTCTTCAAGCGGAATAAATTTTAACGTATTGTCTTTTCGTTGTAAAATTCCCGGATTAAATAGATAATAGGTCTTTTTCATGATTCGTTCTCTCCTACATAACAGAATTCATAATAGCTACATTGTTTGCAAATCTTACTATTTATTATTGAAGGGCATCGATCGTCAGAGACAATCTTGTCAATGTCTTTTACAAACTCCTCAATAAGATTAACATCCTGCTCTGTAAGCTCTATTTTTTCAGTTTGTCGCAACATTGGGTATTCCAATAAACCGGAAACACCGGCAACACCATTCCTTTGCAGAATATAAATATAGTACTTTACCTGCCATTGATGAGCAATTTCAATCTTGTCTGATTTTTTTATTTCGTGAATTACCCTATTCCGAGCATCATAAAAATCAATCTTAACACCATCAATCTCCAACTCTTCATAACGTTCGGGACGTTGTGGATAAGACGTTTCATGAAGCAATTTTCCCTCATAAACTAAATCCGAAGAATGCTCCATATTAATGCCATTTGCAAACAACCAGAGCTTGCGTTTACAAATAAAATAGTAATTGATATGTGTGGCAATTATTTGCATAATTAAATTTTATCACCACTTGCTGCAATAAATAAACAAATATTACAGCAAGCGATAATTATTTACGTTAATCTATATATGGTAAACGATTTTGATGAATGAACTTTTGATATAGGTAAAACCAAAAGAGTTTTAATCCTTTTGGTTTTATCAATACTATAACTATTTATATTATTGAAGCTTACATTTTTACCAAAATCATCATATTCCTGTAATATACCTGAAGATATTTGTTTCACATTAAATTCCCTAACATTTGGCTCGTTTGGATGATCGCTGTATTTCAAAAATTGGAAGAAACAACCTTTCTTTCCAAAGTAATTAATTTTATGAAGATATTTTTGCAAAAAAGCAGAATCGTCTAGATTCTTAACTTCAAATATTACCTCAAGTATGCTATCCATGTAAATGTATTCACGGAAACTAACAGTTGATCTGAATGGTTCATTATCTCTTTGTTTTTGAATCTTAACAAAGCAGTTGTTTACGCAAAAAGATCCTGTTATATGGTAGCTAATTACTGTATCACGGATAATTTCAAATATATGTTTATCTTCATAAAATCTCTCTCCTCCAAGTGAAATAGCTTGGCTAATAAAAGCCATTTTAATTGAATATGGTGAAGGTAGAAACAATGATTTTGCTCCTGAACTAGTTGAATTACTATCTCGAAGAGAAAATAATGTAGTTGGTTTATATAAAGCCGAAAACTTCATAATTATTTAATTTTATAAGGTTCTTTGGTAATTAGCTCTGCTATAATTTTAGATAAACTTCCTAATCCATTAAATTCTATTGTTTCTACGGAATCCGTTTCCATAGAATTAATACTATTCATAATTTCAATCATTTCTTTTTTATAGTCAGGATTAATTGCACTAACAGTGGGTGCTGGGATTAATTTGTATGACACAGAAACAACTCCTTTAAAATCAGTAATATGAGGTTTTTGTGTACTAATCATTGCTCCTCTAGGATTAAGAAATGAACAGAGCAAACTCCCTAAAATTGCTTTGTATCTATCGTCTCTTTCTGAATCCTCAATTGAATATTTTCTGGAAATATCATTTAATCCAATACGATATGTATCTATATTGCAGATAAAAGCATATACTCCATGATTAGCCGGACGATGAAAAATATTCTGTCCTTCGTTACTGCCTGTTCCACTACCTTTTTCTCCAGCATCAGAAACTAATTTTGTATGAACATAGGTTTCTGTGTTATTCTTACCAGGAATACCTACAGTCCAACCAAATTCAATTACTGATTTTCTTGGAGTATTAGAACTACTTTTGTTTTCCCCGATCTTGTCAGTTATTAATACTCCATGTGCATCGCAAACAGTACATGTTTTAATAATGGCATCAATTACTTCTGCTGAATTAGATTCTTTTTTTCCAACTTTTGGGAATTTCTCTAATAAATTGACCGATGAAATTCTATTAGGATCTAACCTTTTAGAATAATCACTTAATACCAATCCATTATCTACACTATAATTAACTAAATGTCCTGCATGAATGTGTTTAAACATATCTCCACTAATTCCATTAACAGTATGGGCATTACCCAGTTTATCAATTATAGTCAATTGTCTGGTCATAATTTGATTGCCTTCACCGCCTTCGTTATTAAGCGAGTGTAGATTCAATGTTATTTCACCACTAATAGAAATTGATGCCACTTTATTATTTTCCATTTTGATATTAATTTATAATTGTTATTATTCTTCTTCTGATATTTCTAACATTTCCAGTTCTGAGTCTTCTTGGTTAACCTTTTTTGCAGATAAAGCAAATCCATAAGAAGCTAGTAGTGCTCCAATTAATTTAGAAGATTGGGCATTATCCAACAAAGTATAAAATTCGGCGAGCTCATTCTCTCTTACATTTGTTCGGAAAGAACTCCCTGTTTTTTCGGCTTGTCTTGCTGTTTCAGAATTATAAAGAGCTATAAATTCACCTATAAACTCGGCTAAATCATCTTTCGATTTCGATTTATTTTGCAAAGTTTGAGCTACGCCATAACGGATATCATACATCCTGTTTTCCTTGGGGGTGTATTGCAAGATAACTGTGCTTTTGCGAATTGCTCCCGCTACAGCTTTGAAACCAACATTCGAAATGATTTCAGATAATTTTAATTCACTTGTATCCATACATTTATATAATTTATTAAGTGTTTCAATTGAAAAAGATTGTGTATATTTTTTGTTTGAAAGTTGGCTGGTCAAATATATTGCATACCAATGCATAAACTTAATGAAACAATTTAGATCACTTCCACTTATAAAATTGCGATACAATAAAAGACCTGAGGTAGTGTAACCTAATTCTTCATTAATAGTTTCAATTATTTGCCTTTGTTCTTTTAAGATATCAATCCATGTTTGATTTTCATCTTTATTACTTATTTCAATAAAACTTGGAACTTGAATGAATCCAATGTTAACAACAGCCTTGTTTTGTCCAAGATCTTTTTGATATACCGAATGTAGCCCTGTAACAATATCTTTTACTTTCTTCCTGCGCCCCATAAAAGCAGAATGTTCGATTACAGTCTGTGAAAGCAATAGGATATTTAGGATGTCGATTTTAATTGGAGTGTTTCCTTTTAAATGCTTTTTAAAACTAGGTAATAAATATGACTTGAAATGATAATTGACTTCTTTATATTCAGGAACAAAAACCTTCAAATCGTAACTATTTCCAACTTTAACCTTTTGGCATATCATATCAGATAAAGCCCCTGATATTTTCATACACTCACAAATCCAAAAAGAATCAAAGTTTTTCCGATTAAGGCCATCTGCTTTCGGCTTATTCAGGCCTTGTCCTTGATTCGGGTTATATAATTGTGTCGCAGTAACCTTTTTCGTAAAAGTAAAATCTTTTATCAATTCATCAAATTCTTTATCAATGTAGTTGTCATTTCCATAATAATGTACTATTTCTTTAATGAATTGTGAAAAATGATTTTTATTAACGAATATGTATAGAAAAAGTTTTTCGAAACTTGAGAAATTATTTGCTAAACTTATCTGAGAATAAACATCAAATTCAACATCTAGGTGTTTTTCTCTATCAAAAATTCTTTCAACTTCGTTTAGTCTTTTTTCTCTTTCATTTTTATTATCTTTTCCTTTATAATCTGTAAAAATTTGTGAGCGCAGTTTTCGCCTTTCATTTATCCATTTCTTTTGAACAGGATAATCATAATAGTCTGAATACATACTAACATCACTTTCAACTTTTTGTTTGATGAATTTAAATATCGGAAAATAATGAGTATTTTCTAATATTTCATCAGTAATTGGATTACTGGTTATTATCTCA
>CAYYEN010000261.1:0-5025 GCA_964470795.1 uncultured Spirochaetaceae bacterium
CCAGTTTAGTAAAATAGTTAGTGTCACATGTATTAAAGATTTATTACTTTGATAATAAAACAGCCACCTTGATAAAAGTGGCTGCTGTTTTAAAGTCTTTTATTGCTCTTATTTTTTCTTTGAAAGCTTACGTGTTATAAACTTTTGTATTTCTACAAGAGGGATAATAGTAAAAGCAATAACAAGGGATACGATGAATTCCATAATTGTTATATGTTCAAAGCCAAAAGCTGCTGAAAGGAACGGGATATATAATACTGCTAGAGTAAGAATAAAAGCTCCTATCAAGGTGAAGTAGAGATACTTGTTATGGCCTTTTATATGGAAGATCGATTTTGTTAAACTTCTCATATTAAAAGAGTGTAGTAATTCAGCCATGCTAAGAGTTAAGAACGCCATAGTCATACCTTCACTCGATTGCTTAATTGCCCATACACCATTTTGTAAATATTCTCCAACAAAGTAAGCAAAGATAGTAATTAAAGCAATAATGAAGCCTTGAATGATGCAACTAGTTCCCAGTCCATTTGCAAAGACGCCTTCCTTTTTATCGCGTGGAGGACGCTTCATGATATCATCTTCAGCCTCTTCCATTCCAAGTCCTACAGCTGGGAAGCTGTCCGTGATTAAGTTAATCCACAAAAGGTGTGCGGGTTTTAAAATGGTGAAGTTCATTAAGCTGGCAACAAAGATTGCAATAACTTCTGCAAGGTTGGAAGCAAGTAGAAATTGGATAGCTTTTTTTATGTTATCGTAAATTCTTCTGCCTTCAGCTACCGCTTCTACGATAGTTGCAAAGTTATCATCTGCAAGTACCATGTCAGCAACGTTCTTAGTAACATCGGTACCGGTAATACCCATACCAACTCCAATATCAGCATTCTTAATTGCAGGCGCATCATTAACACCGTCTCCAGTCATGGCAGTAACTTTACCAAGTTGTTGCCATGCTTTGACAATTCTAACTTTGTGCTCTGGTTGAACTCTTGCATATACAGAATACTTTTGGACATCCTTGGCAAAAGCATCCTCGCTAATACTATCTAAGAAACTACCAGTAATAGCTTGGCTTTTATCTTTAATAATTCCCAGCTCTTTAGCAATGGCAACTGCGGTATCGATATGATCTCCTGTGATCATGATAGGGCGAATGCCTGCCTCATTACACTCTGCTACAGCAGCCTTAACCTCTGGTCTAATAGGGTCGATCATACCAACTAACCCAATAAAAATAAGCTCGTTTTCAATTGCTTTAGGCTCTACATTGGTTGGGATTGTATCAAGCGGTTTAAAAGAGGCAGCTAAAACTCTGAGTGCAGAATCTGCTAAGCTTTGGTTCTTTTTTAAGATTTCTTCTTTTAATTCATTCGTAAGAGGTGCTATATTGCCATCTTTTAAAAGTGCTTTAGTACAGACTTTTAATATTTCATCTGGTGCACCTTTAGTAAACTGAACATATTTTCCATCTGGGTCGGTATGGATAGTGCTCATCATCTTTCTTATAGAATCGAAAGGGGCTTCAGCGACTCTTTCATAACAAACCTTTTGTAATTCATTCTTATTAAGTCCAACTTTGTAAGCAAAGTTAACTAAAGCACATTCTGTAGGCTCACCTGTGGCTTTAAAGTTTTCATCTAACACTGCATCGTTACAAAGACTTAAGGCTTTAGCTAGTAACAGTTGATCTTCTGAATAATCTTGAACAACAGTCATCTTATTCTGGGTTAAAGTGCCTGTTTTATCAGAACAGATAATTGAGGTACAACCAAGAGTTTCAACTGCGGTAAGCTTACGAATGATAGCCTTGTTTTTGCTCATCTTAGTAACGCCAATAGAAAGTACTATCGTTACTACCGCTGCAAGACCTTCAGGAATAGCTGCAACAGCAAGTGAGATGGCGATCATAAAGGAACTCATCAAACCTGTAAGAGTAAAGGTGTGAGTTAAATTCATTCTGATAACGTTGATAGCTAGAATAATAACAGAAATACATAAAACTAAATAAGTTAAGATTTTGGATAACTGCTTGAGTTTAATCTGAAGAGGGGTTTGCATATCTGAAGCATTTTGAAGGGCATCAGCAATCTTACCAATTTCAGTATTCATTCCAGTGCCTAGGACTACTGCAGTAGCTCTACCGTAAACAACGGAAGAACCTAAGTAAACCATGTTCTTTCTGTCGCCTAGGGGAACTGGTTTGTTATCAGGGCTTGAGAGGGTTGAAGAAACTTTATCAGAGGGGACTGACTCTCCGGTGAGTGCTGCTTCTTCACATTTTAAGCTCGCACTTTCCAAAATTCTTGAGTCCGCTGCTATGCTGTCTCCAGCTTCTAGTATTAGGATATCACCAGGAACTAAATCACAAGAATGGATAACCACTTGGTTGCCATTTCTACGTACTTTACAAGTCGGGGATGAAATTTCTTGAAGCGCTGCAATTGCTTTTTCAGCCTTGCTCTCTTGCATAACTCCTAAAATAGAGTTTACGAGAACAACGACTAAGATAATTATTGCATCTGACCAATCAGTTTCTCCGGAGAGCGCACTAGCTCCAACAGATAGCCCTGCAGCTACTATCAATATTATTAACATTGGTTCTGCAAGTTGCTTTAAAAAACGATGTAAAAGTGATTCTTTCTTGCCTTCTGCAAGTTTATTAGGACCAAATTTTTCTAAACGAGTCTTTACCATCTCATCCGTTAGGCCTAAGGTTGAGGACTCTACATCTGCTAGAACAGACTTTGTATCCTCTAAATAAGGTATCATCTATGATTTCCTCCAAAGCTGATAATAATCAGCTGTTAAGAAAATATAGTACTTATTAAGTTAAACGACAAGGTGAATTATTATTTCATTAAGAGTGAAATAATAACTTGTTGTATTATAATAAATTCCTTAAAAGATTACTGTACTGATTGATAATAGCTGATACGAGAGATGAAAACCTTTGTTTTAAATAAATCAAGCAATTGCTCTTCTGTATAGTGTTTAGGAAACAAAACCGCAACTTTAACTTTATAGTTCATCTCATCAAGACGCTCCATCTCCATGCTTCTAATTCCAATTTTAGCTGTTTCAAAGTCTTTCTTTAATAGATTAACATTGAATTCACTAACTGGAAGTATCATAGTGATAGAGCCTACAAATTGCATTGGAAAGATTTTTAAGTTTTTATGAAGTAATAACTGAATAACTAATATTATTAGGGTAGTAGCAATACCTATAATTTGTTGTCCAGCTCCTATTGCTAGTCCTATACCCACAGTAGCCCAAAGACCCGCAGCGGTGGTAACCCCAGAGACGTTTTCTTTTTTGACAAAGATAACACCAGCACCTAAGAAACCTATTGCAGAAACTACACTAGATGCAACACGAGAAGCATCAACTTTTAAGCCATCAGAGATGTTTAAAATATCGAAAAAGCCATATTTAGAAACTATCATCATGAGCGCTGAGGATAGTGCTACGATGATGTGCGTTCTAATTCCAGCGGTTTTAAGTCGTCTTTCTCTTTCGACACCAATTAAAGCGCCACAAAGAGCTGATAATAATATTCTAAGGATGTAATCTGTATCAAATTGTGTAATTATCCAAGTCATAGTGATACGATTATACCTTACTGGGCTGAAAATTCAAGGAAAATATATAAAAAACTATCAAAAAATGTTAGTCTTAAAGAATGATAAAGATAGATTTAGCAACAATTAACGATATCGCTCAAGTAATGGAAATAAAGACTGAAGTGTTAGAGTTCTTTAATTCTTTAAATGACCCTCAATGGAACGAATATTATCCAATTGAGGAGGACTTTCTCCAAGATATAGAAAGTAATTCCTTATTTGTCGCAAGAGATGAAAATCTTGTTGTTGGTTTTATGGCGCTCGGAAAAGACTTTCCTCCCCTTTATAAAAGCTTACCTTTTAAAGCTGAATTGAATAAATCTATGGTCCTTCATCGCTTTGCAGTAAGAAAAGAGTATAGAAGCCGAGGTCTAGCTTCTTTTATGCTAAATAGTGCAATTTCAATTTGCCTACAACTTAACTGCTATAATATTATTGTAGATACTCATGAGACTAATTTCCCAATGCAGAAGTTTTTGGAAAAGTTTGGTTTTACTTATGTATCAACTTTCAAATTTCCCGAGATCAAAGAGGGAAGTTTTATCGCCTTTGAAAAACCTTTAAATTAATTTTAACAATCAGTAGCTATTATTATTGACATAAAAGTTGCATATCGCTAACATGTTTAGCGTAGGAGAAAGATATGCCATTAATGCTATTGAAACCTGGTGAAAAAGGAATTATTAAACGAATTTCTGGTAAAGATGATATTAGACTACATTTAGCTGAATTAGGATTTGTTGTGGGGAGCCAAATATTGGTAGTGCAAGCTGCCTCTGGTGCGCTCATCGTTCAAATTAGAGACAGCAAAATAGGTTTAGATCGTAGTTTAGTGAGTAAAATTGAAGTGGAGGGTAATGTATGAAGTTAAGTGATGCAGTAACAGGCCAAACTGTAAAAGTTCTTAAATTAGAAGGTACTGGACCTGTAAAGGCTAGAATTATGGAAATGGGCTTAACTAAAGGTACTAGTGTCTTTGTAAGAAAAGTTGCCCCACTTGGAGATCCCATTGAGATTAAAGTCCGTGGTTACGAGCTAAGTTTGCGTAAAAAAGACGCTGAAGAAATCGAAGTTATATAGTTTTTTTTAATTTTAAAGTTAGCTTAAACTAACTTGTAGGAGCTTATATGGAATATAAAATTGCTTTAGCGGGGAATCCTAACTGTGGTAAAACCACGCTATTTAATAACCTAACCGGAAGCAACCAGTATGTTGGAAACTGGCCAGGTGTTACGGTTGATAGAAAAGAAGGAAAGCTAAAAGGTCATAAAGATGTAATTATCCAGGATTTACCTGGTATTTATTCTTTATCCCCTTATTCTCCTGAAGAGATTGTAAGTAGAGAGTATTTGGTTAATGAAAAACCAGATGCAATTATAAATATTATTGATGCGACAAACATCGA
>CAYYEN010000262.1:0-5016 GCA_964470795.1 uncultured Spirochaetaceae bacterium
ACATCAAGTAACTCTTTTAAACTTAGCTCTGGGGATGAATACCGACCATAAGATTGCAACTTGGTTAGAAAATGAGACGTTGTAAACAACTCTGGAGAGATGTTTAAATGCTCTGGGGTAAATATATAATAGTTGACTTCAAGGGAAGTCTTTTTCTCTTCGGGGATAGGTACCGTTATTTTAGCTTTAATATGTGAGCTAGATTGCCGGCGTACATCAATCATCAGGAGCTCCTTTTGATCAAGTTAGTTGTTTATTTTTTGATTTGAGATAGTAATACACTAAATATTTGTATTACCTAGACTTAAACTATCTCAATTTAAACAGTTACTGTCAAGCTCCTACTAGAAGATATTGAACTTCCAAGCAACCCCTGCTTTTATAAAATGACGGTTGTTGTAATCATAGGTTATATCGAAGCGTAAGTCATCTAAAGCGTTGTAGGAAAGCATTAAACTGTTGTTTATCTTCCAATAGTCGTAAATAGTTGAGAATAAGACAATCGAGGTTGTGTTTCTTAAACTAATGCATTTGTAATGCATAAATAAGAAGCTTACAGCGCTTAGAGTGTAATTCCATTGGTAAGAAGAGACATAGTTGTCAATTCCTATAGACCATAAGATATTAGAGTTTCCAAAGGATAAGCCTGTAAACAAATTAGCATCTGCATAAAAGACTTTACCCATAAATCCCAAATTTAAATAACTCGATAAAGAAGGTCTTTTCTTAGTAAAGGAGAAAGGCAGGAAGGAGTCAAAAGAGAATACTTGGAGGCTGGCTTTTTCAAACGCCTTAGGGGTAAAAGCAACATCTAAAGAGAGTACTTTTAAGTTTAAGATTTCTCTCTCTACATAGCTATGTTCTCCAAAATCATTAAAAAGTGGAGAAAAATTAAAACTCATTCGGTGCTCAGGGTATTGATAGTCGAACCTTAAGGCTGAAAATTTGTTAGTGATATGAACCTTTGAAGGTTTTACAATTTCAAAGTTTTCAAAAGGCTTTTCCGCTTTGTAGCCAAATTCAAGAGTTTGTGTGGTTTTATAAAAGTCTTTGAATTCTTTTTTGTTATGTTTGTGTGCAATATCTTGAAAAGAAGAGAAAGTAAAGCCTTCATCTGTAATTAAACCTCTCTTTCTAACTTCTTCAATCGCTGTTTCTGGTGATAAAGGGCGGTTAAGCGAGAAAGGCTTTCTATTTGGACAGACTTCATTAAAGATTCCAAAAATGCCATGTGTACAGTTATAAGTTACAAAATTATAATTTGGATATTTATTGAAGGCTAATTGCTCAACCACTTCTTTAAGTTTGTTTTTTTCACTTTCCTCTAAAACTAAAGGATAGGCAACTAAGGATCTGTCTAAGGTTGCTGTATATTCCATATAATGGAAATAAAAAGGTTTAATAGCAAAATAGCTTTCTAATTTGCTGGTTAAGCCTTTGATGATTAGATCAAGGCCTTTGTACTGTGTATAGTAGGCAAAAAAGTTGATACAAGGTGAGATAAAGGGTGCTTCTTTGTTGTAGAACATTAAATAGCTATGACCGAAAAAAGACATGGCGGTATCTAGCGTCGGGGAGGCAAATACCATGGTAGCGTTATCAGGGTTGAATAAGATAGCTTTAATGTCTTGTTCTTCCATTTTGTTATTACTATCGATATTGCTTTGGACGAAAGCTTTTAACTTTTCTGCATCATTTTGCTTGATAACTTCTTTCAACTCTTCCTTAGTAACATCTTTATTAACAAATTGAAGTGCTTGATAAAGTGATTTAACAAAATAATGTTTCTGATTAGGCATCATAACATCATTTACTATCATTTGATTATACATCAAAAGATATTCATCGAAATCAAAATTATAGTAGGGCAAAATTTGAGTAGCTGAGAGGGAAGTGACCAAAATAAGCAATAAGAAAAGCAATAATAACAATTTTTTCATTTAAAAACTCCACACAATTTATACTAAAGATTGTTAACTTTATTAACAGATTTAGCAACTCATTTTTAAGAATTTTGTTACAAACAGTTATAGAGTTCAATTTTTGATACTAATAAATATTAACCTAAATTAGCATTTATCTTGACTAGGAATGAAGAAAGTGATAAATAATTGCTAGGTACCTAGTGAATAAAGAGGAAATATGGACGAAGTCAGTACGAATTTAAAGTTGATGAGACTCTTGAGACGTCTTGGAGTGGTTATCATGAATAAGGCAACACCCTTTAAAGGGCAAGGCAGAATCTTAGGACTTCTGCGCAATAGAGGTTGTGCAATAACCCAAAGAGAATTGTTAGATATTACTGAGATGAAATCTTCCTCGCTCTCTGAAATCGTTAAGAAGCTAGAAGAGAATGGTTATATTAACAAAGAAGTAGATAAGAGTGATAAACGCAATATGATACTCTCGCTTACCGACAAAGGTTTAGAAGAATCGTATAGGATGCGCTCAATTAGTTCCTCAATTGCAGATAAAGCGTTTGAATGTTTAACAGAGGAAGAGAAAGAGAGTTTAATTCCTATTTTAGAAAAACTGAAAGAGTTCTGGTCTGTTAGCTTATGAACTTTATATTTGAAAAAATTAAACCCCATAGATTCGCCTTTATAATGGCGATTCTATTTTTAACCTTTGAGTGTTTTTGCGACCTCTCTCTACCTATGATTATGAGTTTTGTAGTCGATTTAGGAATTGGTGGTAATTCTATTACATTAATTCTAAAGTTTGGGCTTTTGATGCTAATGATGGCTCTTTTGGGAGCGCTTTGTGCTTTTATTAGAAATCGGTTAGCAGCAATTGTCTCCGAAAAAGTAGGCTGTGAAGTTCGTAATGAGGTTTATACTAAGATACAGACTTTTAGTTTTGAGAACTTTGATAAAATAACTCCAGGAGAATTAATAACTCGGTTAACAAATGATGTCACTCAAATAAAATCTTTTGTTTATGGAATGATGAGAATATTGATAAAAGCGCCTCTTACCTGTATTGGCGCTATGGTATTAATAATTGTAAAAACTCAAGAGTATGCTTTTATATTAGGTGTATTAATTGTATTTTCTGCCCTTTGGGTCTGTTTAAATGTTTTTATTGGCTATCCTCGTTATGGAGCGGTCCAAGAAAAATTGGATAAACTTAATAGTAAAATTCGAGAATTTTTAATAGGAATTCGAATTGTAAAAGCTTTTTCTGCCGAAAAAAAGGAAAACGAAGAATTTGAAGAAGTTTCAAAAGTGCTTGGAATGGCCAATATTAAAGCTTTAAGAATTGCTGCTATTTTCATGCCTTTAGTTAATTTTACCGTAAACATGGGCATTGTAGTTATCTTATTGATGTCTAATATTAAAGGAAAAGCGGAAGTTGGCTCCTTGATGGCAACTATCAACTACATGATACAAATTCTGTTCGCTCTCTCAATGGTATCAAATATAGTAAATCGAAGTGTAAGAGCAACTAGCTCGGCAAATCGTGTGAAAGAAGTCTTAGAGTGCACTATTTGTCAAAAGGATAGTTTAAATCCAATAACTCTAAAGAATGTGGATAACCTTGAGTTTAGTAAGGTAAGTTTCACTTATCCCACCTCTACAGTTGAAAGACTAAAAGGTATCAGATTTAGTCTGAAAAAGGGAGAATCTCTTGCCATAATTGGTCCAACTGGAAGTGGTAAGAGTACTTTAATTAACTTAATTCCGCGGTTTTATGATGCAACGGATGGAAATGTTTTGATAAACTGCAATAGTATTAATAACTTTGCAATGGATAATCTAAGAGGGAAGATAAGAGTTGTAACTCAACGTCCTATCTTATTTTCTGGTACCATTCGTGAAAACTTAAAGATGGCGAAAGCGAGCGCTAGTGAAGATGAACTAAATTCTGCCTTAACAATAGCGGGTGCCATAAACTTTGTAAAAGCACTTCCTCAAGGCCTCGATACAGTGCTTGGACAGCGAGGCGTAAATTTATCTGGAGGACAAAAACAAAGGCTATCTATCGCGCGCTCTCTTTGTGGAGGCTGCGAAGTTTTGATCTTGGATGATGCAACCTCCGCACTCGATTCCTTCACAGAGGCAAAGGTTTTGAATAATCTGTTAGCTTTACCTTTGATGTTAATTATTGTGACCCAAAGAATTTCAACAGCACGACGAGCAGATAATATCCTTGTTTTAGATGAGGGTCGCTGTGTAGGATACGATAAACACACTTCTTTATTGTCTAATTGTTCAGTTTATAAAGAACTTTATTCTTCTCAAATAGGAGGAAACTAATATGGCAAGTGCTATGCCTCCTGTAAAAATGGGTCCAGGAAGTCTTTTAGGACGAGAAAAAATAAAACCGAAAAATGGTAGAGCAACTCTAAAAAGGCTGATAAAAGAAACTAAAGGGAGTCGACAAGGCCTCTTTGGTATTTTACTGTTATCTATTGTAATCGCTTTTTCTTCAGCTCTCGCTCCACGTTTAATTGGCAGTATTGTCAATAAAGTTAACACTTTAGCAAATGCATCTAAATATATTATTCTTTTATTTCTCCTCTATTGTGGTGATTATCTTGCACGCTTTTTGCAAGAATACTTTATGGCACCAATTGGTCAAAAGATAGTTCACCAGCTAAGATGCACGATGTTTAAAAAGTTATCAGTTTTACCTTTGTCCTTTTTTGATAAAACTTCTCACGGTGATCTAATTAGTCGCATGACTAACGATATCGACTTAATAAGTTCAACTTTTTCAGAGTCTTTTGCAAAGCTAGTAATCTTAGCAATAACCTTTATAAGTGTTATTGTAATGATGTTCTCACTTTCTCTTCCTCTTTCTTTTTTAGTTATAATTGCAGGCCCCTTTGTATTCCTCTTAATTAACTTTATTACTAAACGAACTAAAGTTTTGTTTAGTCAACAACAAGTAACGCTGGGAAAGCTATCAGGTCAAATGGAGGAAAGTATTTCAGGGTATTCTGTTATCAAGGCCTATTGTCAAGAACAGAATATGATAAATTCCTTTAAAGAAAATAATGATAAGCTTCAA
>CAYYEN010000263.1:0-5002 GCA_964470795.1 uncultured Spirochaetaceae bacterium
TTTTGTCCAAACCGGTTTTGGTGAGCGCCTCCATGGCGTACTCACCCGCCGGAACACTCTTCGGGCTTCCGATGGCGATCTTGTCCAGTGTGGTCAAATCCTGTATCGTCTTCACTTTCAAATCAGGCATTCCGACAAAGACCAGAGAGTTGAGAGCCAAAATGCCGATGTGTTTTTCATCCAGAATCTTTTTTGTTTTCAGGTAATCCATCCATTTCTGATTAGCGGAGAAAAAGAGATCCGCAGGGGCGCCGTTTTCGATCTGTTTGGCCAGAGCGCCTGACCCGCCGAAGTTATTTGTGAATTTTGCGCTGAGATTCTTTTGGGTAAAACTGGTCGAAAGCTCCGTGACAGCCTCACGAAGACTTGCCGCAACGGACAGATGGATGTCTGCAGCCTGAGCAGAAGCAGACAAGAGTCCCCAAACGGCCAGAATAAAAAAAATCCCGCAGATTGTTTTCTTCATCATTTTTGAATCCTCCCTTTTGTCTATGCTTATTGCAACTTATATTTTTTGTAGCATATGTATTTAGTGACTTATGTCATATTAGACATGTATGTCAATGGAAATTTTTGTTCTGCTATGCAGGAACGAAGACTTTTCAGTGATAAAGGAGAGGATTAATGTTCGGCCTATTCCCTAAAAACGATGACGACCAGACTTTAAGAATGAAACGCTTTCTCATAGCTTTTGGAGCGCCGCCATCAAACCTGTGCTGTGAAAACGATGGCTCAGGATCATTTTATTTCTTTACGTTTTTGTGGTGTTTTATTGTAAAAAACTTCAGGAAGGCGGATTACGCCGGGGTACAAGGGGACTCCACACATTTAAGCCCCCATCGGAAAGAGATTGTTCGTCTGACCAGTTCATCGTAAAGTTTTTCCAGCGGTTGGGCTGTTTCAACTCCTTCGAGCTTGGCGACTGCCGCCGCCACCGCTTCAAGTGTTGACATTCCGTCTGAACGATGCTGCTCCCGCAACCGGTCTCTAGATCGCATTGGTGCCGGCAGAATCAACCGGGGCAGCGCCCGCAGAGCAGGCATGCTGCTATATAATCGCCGGGCCTGCTGCCATGTTGCGTCGATAACCACTACTCGAACCGGCAAAGTCAGATCGGATATATTCGACTTTGTGCCGGTTCCATCGGGCCATAACAGCCAGGTTCCGTTAACCCGCAGGAGTTCATCATCAATGGGTGCAAGCCCGATGCGGGTTCCACCCCCACAGGGGATAATGCGGGAGTTTGGCATGGCCAGCTCTACCAATCGGCCGGTATTGCTGGGGCGCTCGGCTTCATAAATATGCCGCAGGATCAAAAATTCTGCTCGTGTCTGCACTGTGGGCAGGATCGGGCAGATGCAGATTTTCCGGCGCTGGTAACAGCGGGGACAGTGGCTGTTTTTATCACGGGGTTTGTTCGAACGCATTACCGTAACCCCTCACCTGTGCACTGCTTGCTATCCACAATTGTCCAGTCCCATACTTTTTATTTTGAACCGATCCTTCAGGCTGTCCGGTAATAATTTACTCAGGATACTTGCCGGTTTAGCGCCGGGGCCAGCGAGATAAACACGTTTTGGATTCGGCGCAGTAAGTGCATGCACAATCGGCTCCGCAGCCTCCCGGGGAAGCAAGCCCTTTCTCCCGATGGTGGCGAAGTATTCGAAGGCTCTGTGCTGCCTCGCGGCGTAAAGCTGATGAAAGTCCGGCGGGAAGTTGCAGGCAAGATCCGTCGTCGTCTTTTCGGCGCGATCCCATAACGCTGTTTGCACGCCGCCGTAAATCATGAGGATAACTTTTACTCCGAAGGGTAGCAATTCCATCCGCAGCGCTTCGGAAATGCCGTTGACGGCCATTTTTGCGGATGAATAAATACCGTGGAAAGGTGTTACCCACAGGGACGTTAGCGAACTTATGTTGACGATTCTTCCCTGTGACTGACGGATCAGCGGAAGAAAGGCCTGGGTAACTGCCAGCAGGCCGAAGACATTGGCATCATACAGTCTTCGGAAGTCGGCCATCGGGGTATATTCAAGGGGCGCCCGAAAGGAAATTCCCGCATTATTGACCAGTCCCCATAATTTCCCGCTTCCCAACGCCTCTGTGATTTCATCCCTGGCACGGGCAATTGCATTTTCATCCGTTACATCCATCAGGACCGGCATCAGCCTTCCGGAAGCCGCTTTTTGAAGATCGTCGGCATCCTGTTTTTTTCTGACAGAAGCAAAAACAGGATAACCAAGCGAATCGAGCTGAAGCGCTGCAGCCCTTCCAATACCAGTTGACGCGCCGGTTACGAAAATTGCCCCTTTGCCTTGTTCCATTTCCATTTTTCCTCCTTCATTTCATATCTTCTGTTAACTTCATTTACCCCTGACAATCCAGACTCACAGATACTGGTCCCAAACTTAGAACGATTGTCACCATTTACTATCAGCTATGAGCTACGAGCTATTCTCTCCCCCAAAGCACCCCAGGAAGTTCTTTAACGCTGTTTAAAATCTTGTAGGCTCCTGTGAAATTGTTGCCGCGTGTGTATTTGCTCGGGATCACAATGCACCGGATTCCCGCACTTACCGCAGCGGCAAGCCCGCGCGGTGAATCCTCAACGACCAGACACTCCCGGGGCGGAAAACCGCAAAGCTCCAGAGCCTTAAGATACGGCTCGGGATGCGGCTTGGTTTGCGGGCAATCTTTCATGGTCAGAACAAACTGAAAATAAGGCAGAAGTTCCGACTGCCTGTGAATGATTTCAAAGTGCTCCTGCCCTGAACTTGTTACGATTCCCATGACATATTTTCCCCGGAGCCCATCCAGTACTTCCCGGACACCGTCAATCACCAGCGGCTCACGGATAAGTAAGTTGGCATAACGGGCATCCCGGTCCTGACGCAGTTTAACAAATGTATCCGTTCCCGGATCGTCCGCCATCCTCAATACGCTTTTCCCTCTGGTCAGAGAGATCTCTTCAAACTGCTCCCATTTCAGCGAAATTCCTACACCTGCCAGGGTCTCCTGATTGGCTCTGAAAAAAAGGCCTTCCGTATCGACCAGTACGCCATCATTATCCCAGAAAATTGCTTTGATCATTCCCGTTGTCTTCCCGCTTTTTGGTCGGCACTTTACACCTCTGACGTTATTCGGTCAACCTGAACCATCCTAAGCACAAGCCGACGGAGATTGGAAAGTCTTTTGAATACACAAAACTGGCAGGGGCCGTTTAATGAAATAATAATATCTATATTTTGAGACTTTTTCAGGTACGGCTACCTGGTTGGGTAGGTGATTTGACAACGATATTCTGTTACCTACATTCCGCGTTCATCAATGGATGAACAAGTAGGATAAATAATAACCACTAAATAGTAAGGAGGAATTTATGTCACATTTTGAAGATTTAGTCTCTCAAGTTTCCAAGAATTCCGGAGTAACAATTATCGGTCTAATGCGACAGACGGCAAGGATCAAACATGGCATTGGCACAGATGCATCAGACATTCTCGGATTCGACTATGTTGTAAAAGACAATTCCGGAACATGCCATGAATATTATGCGGCGGAACCGCCGTTAATTGGAATGTCTCATCCTCTGCCGATTTCCTGTCCGTTGGGTATTGTAGCTTTTAACGGATATAAAGTAACTTATAAAGACGCTATTGCGCTGTTCAAAACAGCAAATTGCGGAGATCATTTTACCGATATGAGTCTGGCATGGCCGTTAACTCATCCTGAAACGAAAGAACCTTTCTGGCACATAAGAAGCAATCTGGGATTCGATTTTGTCGTAGGAGCTAATTCAGGACACGTCGGCTCGGAGAAGGAAGGGAATTATAAATATTTCGGCCCGATCGTCGTGAAATATATGGGTCCAGTGGTAAAATATATGGGGCCCCAATCATAATTTGTTCTTGCGGAAAATCATGCCCAAAATATTTCATGACAGCCGCGGGGATGAAAGACGCCGGATCATATCCGCGGTGAACCATACAGATGTTGAACGGCATGAATTATAAGTGAACATTGCCCGGCAGGAGCCGGGGGTATCTTTAAATTTTCGAGTGAAAAGTTGCTTGTGCCCTTTGGGCGGCCACTGCACTGCCAGACAGGAGTCTGGCAGTGCGGTGTTTCTATAAGGAACAAATAAAATGGCGAAATACGTACCGTTAAGCTGTGTTTGGGAAATGACGCTTCAGTGCAATATGAATTGCATACATTGCGGCTCCAGAGCGGGGAAGAAAAGAGAAAATGAACTGACTCTCGAGGAATGCATGAAAGTGGCGAATGATCTGATTGAGCTCGGATGCAGGAGAGTTTCTTTAATCGGCGGAGAAATATTTTTATATAATGGATGGGAGCATGTTGCCAAAGTTTTGTCTGAAAACGGTGTTTTGGCGAATGTCATAACAAATGGGTATAAATTCGGAGACGACGAAATAAATAAGATAAAATATGCCGGCCTCACTAATATATGTTTTTCCGTTGACGGCATGGAAGAGAACCACGACTTGATCAGAATCAGGAAAAATTCTTTTAAAAAAGTACTGGAAGGTTTTGCCAGGCTTAGAAAGGAAGATATCCCTTTCGCGGTTGTGACAACTCTTCTTGACTTCAATTTTTATGATCTTGAAAACATGTACGATCTTTTCGTTAAAAATGAAGTAAGCGCATGGCAAATTCAAC
This sequence comes from uncultured Spirochaetaceae bacterium, assembly GCA_964470795.1. Taxonomy (GTDB): domain Bacteria; phylum Spirochaetota; class Spirochaetia; order Sphaerochaetales; family Sphaerochaetaceae; genus Bullifex. Next base: position 4,681 of record CAYYEN010000263.1, read on the forward strand.
TGGCCAATCTTATGGGAAATATGAACGGCCATAAGCAGCTTGCAATTAAAGCCGAGAAAATTCCTTTTATCACGAGGTTTATCAGAGAGAAAAAAGAAGAAAACAAAATGAATATATATGCTGCTGACGACATCGGCTATTATGACGAAAATGAAAAATATCTCAGGGGAAAATGCGGTGAAATATCATATTGGCCCGGATGCCAGGCAGGTTTGACAGTCGTCGGAATCGACAGCATTGGAAATATAAAAGGCTGTGAATCTTTATATGCAGACAAGTTTATAGAAGGAAACATACGGAACGAGTCTCTAAAAGATATATG
>CAYYEN010000264.1:0-4974 GCA_964470795.1 uncultured Spirochaetaceae bacterium
GAACCCGGCTGCCGCCGTGAAACAGATTCCAGCGGAACAGGCCCAGATAGTTCAGCCCGAATACAATGACAATGATGCCGCTGACCAGATTGACAATCCGCTGATATCGCAGGAGCAGGCTGCCGATGCTGCCGGCAAGGGCGCCCATTGCCGTAAATACCGCAGTAAACCCGACGACGAAGCCGAGGGCACAGCGCAGGGTTTTGCCGGTGCTGCGCTGACCGCCGCCGGCAAAATAGGATACATAGATGGGCAGCATAGGCAGCAGGCAGGGGGACAGAAAGGTGACGATGCCTTCCAGAAACGAAACCAGATACCGCATGTGTTATCCCTCCCGATCGGAAAGAAAGCCTTCCGCCATATGCACCGCCACAGCCCCGTCGGCAACAGCGGTGACTACCTGACGTACCGGTTTGGTTCGCACATCGCCGACGGCGTAAACACCCGGAATCTCGGTGGCGGTGGTCTCGTCGGCAACGAGATACCCCTGCTCGTCCAGCTTGAGCTGGCCTTCAAACAGCGTCGTTGCCGGACGCCGTCCGACACTGATAAAAACGCCGTCGCAGGGAATTTCTTCTTCCGTGCCGCTGAGCTTGTTCCGGATACGAATGCCGGTGAGCCTGTCCCCATGGGGAAACCGAACAGCCTCACTGTTCCAGCGAAATTCCACATTTTTCGCATTCTTCAGCGGCTCATGATAGATTTTTTCCGCCCGCAGGGTATCCCTGCGGTGGACGACGATGACTTTTTTCGCCACGCGGCTGAGCAGCAGCGCATCCGCCGCCGCGCTGTTCCCGCCGCCCACAACCACCACGGTTTTTCCCCGGTAAAACATCCCGTCACAGGCGGCGCAGTAGTGCAGGCCCCGTCCGGTCAGAGCCTGCTCCTCCGGCAGCCCCAGCGTTTTGGGAATCGCCCCGGTGGCGATTACCACGGTTTTTGCGTAGAATGTCCCATCACTGGTTTGTATCACCTTGGGATTGGAAAAAAGGTCCACGGCTCGAACTCCCGCCAGCTCCGTCACCGCGCCAAACCGCAGGGCCTGGGCTTCCATTTTCTGCGCCAGCTTGAAGCCGTCAATGCCGTCCTCGAAGCCGGGGTAGTTGTCGATCTGATGGCTCAGCGCCATCTGCCCGCCGGGAGACAGCTGTTCCAGCACCAACGCGGACAGTCCCGCCCGGGCGGCATACAGGGCAGCGGTGAACCCGGCCGGCCCGCCGCCGAGAATGACCATATCGAAAAGCCCGGATTTGTCTGCATTTTTCATTTTTTCAAAGACTCCTCCAGAAACTGGTCGATCATGGCCTTGGATTCCGGCGCGACAAGAGAAGCGATAGCCTGTCCGTTTTGATACAGCACCAGCGTGGGAATCACTTCAATCTGTTCCTGCCGGGAAAGCGCGGCCTCGTCGTCGATATTGACCTTTCCCACAATCAGGGAATCTGCGTATTGCTCGGCGATTTTGTCATACGCCGGCCCGATGCGGCGGCAGTAGGTGCACCAGGGCGCCCAGAATTCCACCAGCACAGGTTTGTCAGATTGTGACAGCGCGGTGCGGAAGGCTTCGGCGTTCAGATTCATTGTGGACATGGGGAAATCCTCCTTGATATCTATTTGCCTTTAGTATATCCATATTCCGGAGAAATTCCGTGATGAAATCACCAATTGCGTTGGGCACCAGGAAACCCGCCGGGAGAACCCGGCGGGCATTGTCAGCTGCACTGGCTGCTGTCGTCGCGTCGTTCGTCGCAGTGGTCGGGGGAAAACTGTTTGGAGGGGAAGGGAATCCGGCTGAACATCTCGCAGGGATCCTCGGTGCAGCAGCCCCCGGCGGCGTCGCAGCACTCCTTGGTGGGAATGGAGTAGTCCAGCACCGGGATCACCAGCTGGGCGTCCCGTTCCAGCCGGACAATGGAGAACTGCCCCAGGGTGACAAACAGCCGCCGCTGCCCGCCGGAGAGCACCAGCTCCTCGTCGAAGACGGCGCAGATGCCCTGCGGAATCTGCGCTGTTACGGTGTCGCTGGCGCATTCGCCTACATCTCGGATCTTGGAACCCAGCACCATGGGGTCCAGAACCTCCACCACGGCGGTAGGCCGGTTCGCCGCGCAAATCGTGTGCCCGTCGGGGCTGCCCAGGCGGGTATCGCTGCGGAAGATATGGGCGCGGCTGTCCTCGCCGCATAGAACGGCCCGTTTGCTGAATACAGCAAGTCCATAGAGGGTCGTGGGCCGGCAGGAGCCTACCACCGCGTCCGCCAGCACACGGTAGTAGAAAGTAATGTCGATGCAGTAGTGGTTCCGGTCAAAGGCTACCGGCTCCACATCGATGTAGGTGTGAATCAGTTCCGCGCTGCGGACCCGGACATTGGCGGCTGTGTCCAGAAGCTGCTGAGAACCGCAGGTCAGGTAGACCCGGAGATCTTCAATGCAGTCCTTGTCACGGCAGGAGTCAGTGATCTTCCGTGTGTGGATGGACATGGTCTGGCGCAGATCGCTGGAATCGCTGCGCAGAGTGTCCTGGCATTGGTCTGACATGGAAATACCTCCCAATATGAAGATAAGCATACGCTTATAGGACAGTTTATGCGCACATTGCCAGGAAGTGCATAAAAGCGGGGAAGAGCCATGGACTCTTCCCCGCGAATGGTTACCACTGAAAACGGTAAACAGTTTCGCTGTGATAGCGCTGCCCGGCCTTTGTGATGGGCTGGGGCCAGTCGGGATGGTGCAGCGCGTCGGGATAAAACTGGGTCTCCAGAGCAACGCCGGTATTCTTTCCGTAGTATACGCCGCCCTTGCCATGCGCATCCAGAAAATTGCCGGAGTAGAACTGAATGCCGGGGCAGTCGGTATAGACCGCCATGCTCCGACCGGAGACCGGGTCATGGAGCTGGGCACAGGGGTTGCAGAAGACCTCCCAGTTGTGGTCATAGCCGCCCTGCAGCTGAAGGCACTCATAATCCTGATGCAGGTCCCGGGAGATGGGCTTGGGCACCCGGAAATCCATGGGCGTTCCCTCCACGCTGCGCTTTTCGCCGGTGGGAATATTCTCGGCGTCAGCGGGGGTGAAGAACCTGCCGGGCAGGGTCAGTACCTGCTCCATGGCGGCATCGGTGTGCTCGTGACCGCGCAGATTGAAGTAGCTGTGGTTAGTCAGGATGAAAACGTTGTCCTGGTCGCAGATTCCATCGTATACGATGTGCAGGCCGCCGGAGGCGTCCAGAGAGTAGGCCACACGGATCTCAGCGTTTCCGGGGAAGCCCTGATCGCCGTGGGGGCTGTGCAGTTCCAGAACGACTTCAGTGCCGGTGTAGGAAATGAGCGTCCACAGCCTTTTGAAGTAGAAGTCGGGGCCGGAGTGCAGATTGTTGCCGTTTTCGTTGGGCGTCAGGCAGAAGTCTCTGTTTCCAAGGCGGAAGGCCGCGCCCTGAATGCGGTTGGCGCTGCGTCCGACGGTTGCACCCAGACAGCCGTCGCCGTTTGCGTAGCCCACGCAGTCGTCAAAGCCCAGCACCACGTCAGCCAGATTGCCCGCGCTGTCGGGAACCAGCAGGGAGACCAGCGCCGCGCCGTAGTCTGTAATCCCAGCGGTGACGCCGCCACAGGATATTGTGTAGAGGCCTGCTTCCTCACCGGATGGCAAAATGCCGAAATTATTTTTCACGAAAATTGCTCCTTTCATTTTTTGCGGAGAAACACACAGGGTTATGTAAAGGTACTTTTTGAAATTATACTATAATCCGCTCCCGATTTCAAACCTTTCTTTTAAAAAGCCGTGAAAAACGACAACAATCGACTGCCCTGCAGGCGGTTTTCGTACGCCCCAAAAACGACAACTTTTTTCCGGCGAAAAGGAATATACTGTATTTTGTGTCTGGGGCTTGACAAAACCACAATATCTTGTATAATAAGCCCAGCATCAGTCCCGTGACCTACAGAACCCCCAAGGAGGAGTACCCAATGAAAATCATTAAACGCAACGGCGCAGAAGCCGTTTTTGACATTGATAAGATCATCATGGCGGTGACCAAGGCCAACAATGCCGTGGATGAGAAGGTGCGGATGACCCCGCTGCAGATTCAGCGAATCTCCGAGAGTGTGCAGATTTCCTGCGAGGAAATGGGCCGCAGTCCCTCTGTGGAGGAGATTCAGGATCTGGTGGAGAAGGCCATCATGGCCCACGGCGCCTTTGAGGTTGCCAAGGAATACATCACCTACCGCTATACCCGTTCTCTGGCCCGTCAGTCCAACACCACCGACGACCGGATTCTCAGCCTGATCGAGTGCAACAACGAGGAGGTCAAGCAGGAGAACGCCAACAAGAACCCCACCATCAACGCGGTCCAGCGCGACTACATGGCAGGCGAGGTCAGCAAGGACATTACCCGCCGGATTCTGCTGCCCCCGGACATCGTGGCGGCCCATGAGGCTGGTATCATCCATTTCCATGACTCTGACTATTATGCCCAGCATATGCACAACTGCGATCTGGTGAATCTGGAGGATATGCTGCAGAACGGCACCGTGATTTCCGGCACCCTCATCGAGAAGCCCCATTCCTTCTCCACCGCCTGCAACATCGCCACCCAGATCATCGCCCAGGTAGCCTCCAACCAGTACGGCGGCCAGTCCATTTCCCTTACCCATCTGGCGCCCTTTGTCCAGATCAGCCGGGAGAAGATTCGCAGGAGCGTGGAAAAGGAAATGGCAGCCTTCGGCGTTTCCCCCAGTGAAGAATCCGTCACCAAGGTGGTGGAGGACCGGCTGCGGGAGGAAGTCCGCCGGGGCGTGCAGACCATCCAGTACCAGGTGGTGACCCTCATGACCACCAACGGGCAGGCTCCCTTCATCACCGTGTTCATGTACCTCAATGAGGCGAGAAACGAGCAGGAGAAGAAGGATCTTGCCATGATTATTGAGGAGACCCTGCGCCAGCGCTACGAGGGCGTGAAGAACGAAAAGGGCGTGTGGA